>JAFASL010000541.1 GCA_019244535.1 Alphaproteobacteria bacterium | reverse complement strand
GGCGATGGGCATCAACACCGCGCGCTACAAGACCCTGACCTTTGGCGTCAGCGCGCTCTATACCGGCGTCGCCGGCGCGCTCGGGGCGATCGTCGTCAAATTCGTGGCGCCCGACAGCTTCAACTTCCTATTGTCGGTCAACTTCCTCGTCGGGCTCATCGTCGGCGGCATCGGCTCCATCCCGGGCAGCTTGTTCGGCGGGGTCTTCGTGCTGTTTGTGCCCAATATCGCCGAGAAGGTCTCGACCGGCCTCTCCGGCGCGGTTTACGGTGTCATCCTGCTGCTGCTGATCTTTCTGATGCCTTCGGGCGCCGCGGGTTTTGTACGCGGCACGGCAGCCTGGC
The DNA here is from genome assembly GCA_019244535.1 of Alphaproteobacteria bacterium. Classification (GTDB taxonomy): domain Bacteria; phylum Pseudomonadota; class Alphaproteobacteria; order ATCC43930; family CGMCC-115725; genus AP-15. The sequence continues at coordinate 2,622 of JAFASL010000541.1, read as the reverse complement.
TGGCGCGTCTTCGGCGCGCTCCAAACATAGAATCCAAAGGGAGGAGCACGACATGAAACGGGTCACTCGCCGCACAATTCTCGCCACAGCACCGGCCGCGGTTGCGCTCGCCGCCCCATTTCTGTCAATTGGGCCGGCCCGCGCCGCCAAGCAATACGATCCTGGAGTCACCGACACCGAAATCAAGATCGGCAATACGGCACCCTATAGCGGCCCCGCCTCAAATTACGGCACGATCTGGAAATGCGAGGCCGCGTATTTCAACATGATCAATGCGCAGGGCGGCATCAACGGGCGCAAGATCAATTTCATCTCCTACGACGACGCCTATTCGCCGCCGAAAACTGTCGAGATGACACGCAAGCTGGTCGAACAGGATGACGTCTTCATCATCGCCGGAGGCGCCGGTACGCCAACCAACACCGCGATATGGAAGTACATGAACGAGCACAAGGTGCCGCAGCTGTTCGTCGCGACCGGGGCGGCGAAATGGGACGACCCCAAGGGCCATCCCTGGACTATCGGCTTTCAGCCGAATTACCAGAGCGAGGGCCGCATCTATGCAGCCTATATTCTAAAGAACAAGCCCGACGGCAAGATCGGCGTGCTCTATCAGAACGACGATTTCGGCAAGGACTATCTGAAGGGTGTCAAAGACGGGCTGGGCGACAAGGCCGCCTCGATGATCAAGATGGAGGCGACCTACGAGACTACCGACCCCACCGTAGACTCGCAGGTCGTCAGCTTGAAGGCGGCGGGCTGCGACGTCTTCGTCAATACCGCGATCAACAAATTTGCCGCGCAGGCGATCCGCAAAGCGGCGGAGATCGAATGGAGGCCCTTGCACATCTTGAGCGGCATCGGCAACTCGGTCGCGGGAACGCTGAAGCCGGCCGGCCTCGAAGCATCGAAGGGCCTCGTCACCGATTTTTTCCTGAAAGACCCGACCGATCCGCAATGGAAAGACGATGCTGGCTACAAATGGTGGCTCGGTTTCATGAATGAATGGTACCCGGAGGGCGACAAGAATGATGGGCTAAATGTGTTTGGGCCTACGGTCGCAGCGACGATCGTATACGTGTTGAAGGCATGCGGTGACGAACTGACCCGTGCAAACGTGATGAAGCAGGCCGCCAACCTGCACGAATTGAGCCTGCCGATGCTGTTGCCGGGGATCACGGTCAATACCAGCCCGACCGATTTCGCCCCGATCAAGCAGGTCCAGCTGGCGCGCTTTGATGGCGAGCGCTGGCAATTGTTCGGTCCGGTGATCTCCAGCGCGCTGCCGGCCTGACGAGCCATCCGGAGGCGACATGAAGCATCTCACCCGCCGCACAATTCTCGCCGGCGCGCCGGCCGCGATATCGCTCGCCGCCCCATTCCTGTCAATCGGGTCGGCTCGCGCCGGAAAGCAATACGGGCCCGGTGTTACCGATACAGAGATCAAGATCGGCAACATCATGCCGTATAGCGGGCCGGCATCGGCTTATGGAACAATTGGCAAAGCGGAGGCCGCCTTCTTCAAGATGCTAAACGAGCAAGGCGGCGTTAACGGGCGCAAGATCCAATTCATCTCCTATGACGACGGCTACAGCCCGCCCAAAACGGTCGAGCAGGCGCGAAAGCTCGTCGAAAGCGACCAGGTGCTGCTCATCTTCAGCTCGCTCGGCACTGCGACCAACACCGCGATCCACCAATACATGAACCGGAAGAAAGTGCCGCAGCTCTTCATTCTCACCGGCGCGACCAAATGGGGGGACCCGGAGCACTTCCCTTGGACAATGGGTTGGATACCCAATTACCAGAGCGAAGCGCGTATTTATGCCTCCTATATCCTCGAGCATCACCCCGACGGGAAGATTGGGGTGCTCTATCAAAACGACGATTACGGCAAAGACTATGTGAAAGGACTGAAGGACGGCATCGGGAACAAGGCCAAGTCGATGATCGTCGCCGAGGCGTCATACGAAACCTCAGACACGACCGTCGACTCACAGGTGGTTGCCCTCAAAGCGTCGGGCGCCGACATCTTCGTCGACATCACGACGCCGAAATTCGCGGCGCAGGCGATCCGTAAAGTCGCGGAGCTCGGCTGGACGCCGGTGCATATCCTTAATTTCCCAGGTAGCTCAGTCGGCGGTACCCTCAGACCGGCTGGGCTGGAGAATGCCAAGGGCATTCTGTCGGCCACCTATGCAAAGGACCCGACTGATCCGAGCTGGAAGGCGACGAGGGGGTCCAGCAGTGGACCGCGTTCATGGACAAGTACTATCCGGAAGGCGACAAGACCGATGGCGGTACTGTGGCCGGCTATTCGGTATCGCAGACGCTGGTTCAGGTGCTCAAACAATGCGGCGATAACCCGACCCGCGACAATGTCATGAAGCAGGCCACCAACCTTGAGAGCCTCAAATTGCCGATGCTGCTGCCAGGGATCGAGATCAACACAAGCCCGAGCGATTACTTTCCGATCAAGCAGATGCAGATGCGGCGCTTCACCGGCGAATATTGGGAGCGTTTCGGCCCGATCATCACCGGCGCGGTTCACGTTTGATAACAGGAGGTCAATATGAGGCGTATCACCCGTCGTTCGATTCTTGCGGCCGCGCCAGCCGGCATTGC
>JAFASL010000160.1 GCA_019244535.1 Alphaproteobacteria bacterium | reverse complement strand
GGCGGCGACGCGCAGTGCTTCCCGTTCCTTCTCATCGAGGATGACCCCATTGAGATCGACGACGCCGTCCTTTACCGAGATCGACAGCCCGTCTCGCGGCACCCAGGCGGCCTTCGCCAGCTCGGCCTGGATGTGTTCGAGGATTTCGTCGTCGGAGCGCGTCTCGGCATGTTGCACGTCGAGGATGCCCAATAAAGATCGAAGCAGATCGGCGCGGCTGACAATGCCGAGCAGCGCTTCGCCGTCGACGACCGGCACCCGTTTGATGCGCCGGCGTTCCATCAGTCCGACTACCTCCTCGAGCGGGGTGTCGGCGCTGACGCTGACCACATCGGTCGACATGATGTCTTCGACCTTGCGCCCGTGCGTCCTCACATATTCTCCGGCGGCGCGTCCCGGCCCCATCAGGATCTCCAGCCAGCGCGGCCGGTGTCTTTCGGTGCCCGTCTCGCCGCGGCGCAACAGGTCGCCTTCCGTCAGAATGCCGACGACTTTTCGGTCGGGCGCCAAGACCGGCAGCCCGCTGATATTATTGTCGAGCATCATACGGATGGCTTGCGCCACCGACGTTTCCGGACCGACAGTCAGTACGCTGCGAGTCATGACATCGGCGGCCTTCAATGTTCGGCTCCTCCACCGGCTCTGCTGAGAGCGGCAACTCCGGGCAGCTCGCGGCCCTCCAGCCATTCGAGAAAAGCGCCGCCGGCCGTCGAGACATAGGATAGCTCGTCGCTCAGCCCAGCCGAGGCCAGCGCCGCGACGGTATCCCCGCCGCCAGCGACGCTGAGCAATTTTCCATCGCGCGTCAGTTGCGCGGCGCGCTGGGCAACCGCATTCGTGCCGCGATCGAAAGGGGGTGTTTCGAAGGCGCCGAGCGGGCCGTTCCAGACGAGCGTGCGAGCCTCACCGAGAGCGGCGCCGATGCGCGCCACCGTCTTTGCTCCGATATCGAGGATCATTGCATCCCGCGGCACCGCATCGATCGCGACCTCGCGGGACGCGACCCCCGATGCCAGCTCGGGAGCGACAACGGCGTCTTCGGGAAGGATGACCCGGCAGTTGCGATCGGCGGCGAGAGCCAGCAGCTGCCGCGCTGTTTCAGTCATGTCGCGCTCGCAAAGCGAACGGCCCACCTCCTTACCTTGAGCCAGCAGCAACGTGTTGGCCATCGCCCCGCCGATCGCGAGAAGGTCGACCTTGCCGATGATGAACCGTAGCAGGTCGAGCTTGGTCGAAACCTTGGCGCCGCCGACCAACGCAAGGACCGGCCGCGCCGGACTTTCGAGCGCGGCGTTCAGTGCGTGGAGCTCGGCTTCCATCAGCTTGCCGGCCGCGGCCGGTAATAAGCGTGTGAGCGCGTCGATCGACGCATGCGCGCGATGCGCCGCCGAGAACGCGTCGTCGACATAGACATCGCCGAGCTCGGCGAGGGAGCGGGCGAACTCGGCCGAGTTTGCCTCCTCGCCCTTGTGGAAGCGGAGATTTTCGAGCAAAGCCACCTGGCTAGGTTTAAGCCCGGCCACCACCCGCTTGGCCTCGTCTCCGATGCAATCCGAGGCAAAAACCACGTCGCGGCCGCCGATCGCCTTTTCTAGGGGCTCGACGAGCGGACGAAGCGAAAGCGCCGGGTCAGGCTCGCCTTTCGGGCGGCCAAAATGCGACATCACAATAACCTTTGCGCCTTTTGCGATGAGCGCTTCGATCGTCGGCGCGAGCCGCTCGATGCGGGTCGGATCGGTAACCCGCCCGTCTTTGACCGGCACGTTGAGGTCGGCGCGCAACAACACCCGTTTGCCGCGGACATCGATGTCGTCGAGGATTCGAAATTTCGGCATTGGACAGAAACTCCCGCCCTTTCCTCAGTACGGGCGGTCGCCGTTGACCGTCACGCGGTGCATGACCCGGCGCTGGCCGTGGTAATCGTTGATCGCGTAGTGCTGAACGCAGCGATTGTCCCAGAACGCGATCGCGTTTCGATGCCACTGGAAACGGCAGGTGAACTCCGGCCGGGTCGCGTGGCGATAGAGATATTCGAGAAGCGGCGCGCTTTCCTGCTCGGTCATATCGCTGAACCGGATCGTGAAGCCCCGGTTGACATACAATGCCTTGCGGCCCGTCTCGGGATGCGTGCGAACCACCGGATGCTCGACCTCACGTTCGGCGTTGCTGCTTCGCCGGATCTTCATCGAGCGCTTGCCTTCCCTGAAGTAATTCGACTGCAGGCCATAGGCGCGCCGCGCGCTGTGTATGGCGGTCATGCCGTCGAGCAATTTCTTCATGCCATCGGATAGTGCGTCATAAGCCAGATACATGTTCGCAAACATCGTGTCGCCGCCAATGGCCGGAACTTCGCGGGCGTAGAGGATCGAGCCCAACGCCGGCTCTTCCAAATAGGATACGTCCGAGTGCCAGCCTCCGCCGAAATTGGCGCCGGTTTCATCCTCCTCTTTTCTCACCTCGAGAATTTGCCGGTGTTCCGGCATGCCCTCGACATAGTCATGGATCTGCAGATCGCCGAAACGCCGGCCGAACGCCAGATGTTGCTCCGGCGTCAGGTGCTGGTCGTGAAAGAAGATCACGAGATGGTCGAGCAGCGCCTGGCGGATTTCGGCGATTGCACCGTCATCGAGCGATGCCGCGAGATCGATCCCGTGGAGCTCGGCTCCGAGAGCGCCGGCAATCCGGCTCAGGTCGAATGCCCGACAACCCATGACTTTCCTCCCGCTTTACGCCTTGCTCGTCATCTCCGAGCGCCTGGCGTACCGCATTAGTTCGTGTGGTCAGGATACGATCCGCCCGCCCCAGAAAGGAGCGGACCTGGGTTGCCGCCGCTCTTCCGGCGACGGGGCAGGGGACGTATTATAGCCCGTCTTGGGCTGCCGGGCGAGGGTGCGTTGGGGGACCGCCGGTTTGTCGTCGAGCTTGTGAAGCCGTCGCACTACGATGATGACGGCTACGTGATTCAGTGGTGGAAATCATGGATCCCGTCGAACTCGCTCGCTTGCCTTTACGGGATCGCGACCGATTTGGCGCAGCGTCGCGCGCTCGGCCCCGATGTCGCGATCGAAATCCGCGCCTACGACGAATGCCATACCGTCATCCCTGCCGGCCGGATCATCCGGCGGATCAAGAGCGCCGACGCAGGTCTCGTGTGCCTCGTCGGCGTCCAGTCGAACCAGTTCCCGCGTGCGATGGATCTGGCCGCACGGTTCCGCGAGGCGGGCATCCAAGTCGCAGTCGGCGGGTTCCACGTATCGGGTTGCCTGGCGATGCTCTCGGAATTGCCGCCCGACCTAGAGGCAGCGCAGCGGCTCGGCGTCAGCCTCTTCGCGGGCGAGGCCGAGGGGCGGCTTGCGGAGGTCTTTGCTGATGCACTCGCGGGCCGCCTGCAGCCGATCTACAACCACATGGACGACCTGCCCGGGCTGCAGCAGCAGGTGACGCCGTTTCTGCCGCTCGACATCGTGCGGCGCTATGGCGAGACGATCGGCGCGTTCGACGCCGGCCGCGGCTGCCCGTTCCAATGCAGCTTTTGCACGATCATCAATGTCCAGGGGCGCAAGTCGCGCTGGCGCGACGCGGACGATGTCGAACACCTGGTGCGCGCCAACTTGGCGCAAGGCGTCTTCCGGTTTTTCATCACAGACGACAATTTCGCGCGCAACCGCAATTGGGAGGCGATCTTCGACCGCCTGATCGAAATGCGCGAGCGCGAGGGGCTCGGTCTGCAGTTCATCATCCAGGTCGACACCCTGTGTCACCGCATTCCTAATTTTGTCGAGAAGGCGGCGCGCGCCGGTTGCAAGCGGGTCTTTATCGGGCTCGAAAACATCAACCCCGATAATCTGCTGCAGGCCAAAAAGAAGCAGAACCGAGTGCACGAATACCGCCAGATGTTTCTCGCCTGGCGGGCCCAGCGGGTCATCACCTATGCCGGTTATATTTTGGGCTTCCCGGGCGACACGCCGGAGCGGATCGCGCGCGACATCCGCATCGTGCAGCAGGAGCTGCCGGTCGATCTGCTCGAATTTTTTATTCTGACGCCGCTGCCCGGCTCCGCCGATCACCAGCAGCTCTACAAAAACGGGGTCTGGATGGACCCCGACATGAACAAATACGACCTCGAGCACGTCACTACCGGTCATTCGGTGATGACTTCAGCCGACTGGCAGGAAATCTATCGCCACGCCTGGGACCTGTATTATTCAGCCGACCACATCGAGACGATCTTCCGCCGCGCCAAAGCCTCCGGCATCAAGCCGGTGCGGCTGTTGAACCACATCCTGCAGTTCTACTTCACGTTCATTCAGGAAAACGT
>JAFASL010000346.1 GCA_019244535.1 Alphaproteobacteria bacterium | reverse complement strand
GGTCACGCGCTGGTCGAAGGTAAGCGCCGTGGCGTTCGTCATGTTGTCGTGACGATGTGTGTTGGCGGCGGCATGGGCGCGGCCGGACTTTTCGAGGTTTTCTGAAGCATTTTTATGAGGTTTCAGCCGCGAGTTAACCGATGCTGCAAGGTTAAGACAAAATTTAACCAACAATAGAGGCTTAATAAGCGTTGGAAATCTGATAGTTTGATCCGGCAACAATGCGGGCGGGAAGCTTTATGGCCGGTCTCAAATGGCTGATGACTGCTTTTCTCGCGATTGAGGCGCTTGCTGCGTGCGCATTTGCGGCTGATCAGACGGGCTCACATGAGGTTGTTGGTGTAGCCGCGAAACTAACCCACGGCGGGCGCGCAACAGCCAAGGAGGCGGATCAGAAGGCGGCGCCGCTCGATCGCATGGCGAGCGCAGTGGACGGAGCCGAGTCGAGCCACGGACAAGATGTCGCGATGTGGCGTCTGGACCCGGCGGGACCGCAAGGGCCGATGCAGGTCAGCGAGGCCGCGGCGGCTGACGTCGGCGGCGGGGACCGGTTCGATTTGCTGCAGAACCGCGCCATTGGCCGGGCATATCTGCAACAGCTGTTTTGGCGCTACCGGAACTGGCCGGATGCGGTTGCAGCCTACAATTGGGGCGTCGGGAAGATGGACGCCTGGATCAAAGCCGGGCGGCCTGCCGAGCAGTTTCTGGTCGGTGTTGCCGTCTACCAGCGGCGCGTGCTTCACGAAAGCGGCTTGTGTAACGACGGCGATGAGGGACGGCGCCAGCAGCCTGCCGAGGCCGCGAAAGGCTCCGGCGCGCTCCCGCCAGACCCGCTCGTATATGCTGCCTGCTCCCAATCCGACGGCTGGGCCGGTGGGATCGGTTTTGGCCGCGGGCCAACTCGATTTTCCCGAAAACTGGACGAGGCGCTGAGCCTGGCGTTGCAGCGCGCGGCGCAGGGCCGATGACCCGTAGTCAGGCCAGCAGCAAACCCACAATGCGAAGGGTGATGTTCCACATCAGCAGCGACAGCGCGACGTTCGACAACATCGCCGTGCTGAGTGGCAGCGGTTCTCCCGACCGTCTTGTTACCGCATGCTCCATCGCGCTCCCCTCTCAACCTCTCTCGGCAAAGCCGTACCAAATGTTAAGAGCAAACCGTGTGCCATCGTGCTAAAGGATTGAGAACGCTGTGATCCCTTTCTCGTTTGCCGCAAGATGTAAATTTATCCGACACGAATCGCCGGCCGCCGGATGGCCGATGCACCGTTTCAGGTCAACAAATTTGCAATGAAAGTCTGATAAATCCGCGCCCCATCCCTTTTGCGCGCAATACCAGCCCGGCCTGATTTGACCGTGGAGAACCGATTTATGATGGAGATTTTTCTGATACAGCTGCTGGCGGCCGGCCTCGGCGCGCTCAGCACGGCGTCGGCCGACTGGTGTTACACCAAGGCAAGGATTGGCGCCCGCTTGCACGCCTTTTGGGTCTCGGCTTCGATCGCGGCGATTTGCCTCCCGGTTCTGGGGTGGACCTCAACGATATTCCTTGGCGTGGGGCTGCTCGGGCAATCGGTGGCCGGCGTCCTTGTCGGCGCGATTTTTCTCTGGGTGTATTTCAATTTGCCGAGCTCCCGCCCGGCCCACAGGACCGGACCGCAAGCGCCTCAGCGCCCATCCAGCGGCGCGGTTCCCCCGGCATCCAGGCTTAACGGGTAAACTGGGACACGGCGCAGCCCGCACGGCACAATCCGCTAGGGTCAGCGGCTGCCTTTTGCCGCGACATGCTCGGCTTTTGAGAGTGTCAGCTTTTCCGGATGGACGATTGTTTTGTTTACCGCCGCACGCGCCGCGCCGAGGTTCGGGAACTCGGACTCGACGCCCTCGCGCTGCAGCGCATAGCGTGCCGACATCGCCTTGCCGGTCTTCTGATCGGCGACCGTGCGCTTGACGATCGTCCAGTGTACGCGCCGGGTGCTGCCCTCGTCGGCCTCGTCGGGGACATCGTCAAAGCCTCGGTCGACCACCGACTCTAGCGCATAGAGCTTCTGCTCCTGTTTTCTCGGCGGCCCCTCCCGACCCCTTCCCTCTCGGTCTCTTCTGGGGGACCGGCCGCCCCTATCGCGCCGCGCTCGATCCTCCCGCCCGCGATCCCGCCGATCCGGCTCCCGCCCGCTGGCGCTGCGCGGTCCGGCATCCTGGCCGCGTGCCTGGCGCGGGCGGCGGGCGCGCGGGTCGCGCTCCTGCAGTCCCGCCCCGCGCGGCCGCTGGGGGAAAGGACGGCCGGTTCGCGGCCGTCCGGCGTCACCGGCCGTCTGGCGGGAGGCCGGCTCGGCACCCGGTTCAGACCCGCTCGACGTTTCGCCGGCTGAACCGGGAGCAGCCGCGTCGGCCGGGCGCGGCGGGCGCCGCCGCCGGCGACGCGGGCGACGGGGTTGACCTG
>JAFASL010000194.1 GCA_019244535.1 Alphaproteobacteria bacterium | reverse complement strand
TGCGTCCGGCTCAGGGTTTTGACAGGTTTCGGGACTCCTCTGCCGAGTGTTATTGATGACGAACGACCGTGCTCGGGCGACGCGGGCAGCCACGCGACTGTTGAAGGAGAGCAGTGTCTTCGCCTCACTCTCCCAACCGAACGAGCGAAGCACCAGATCCCGGCCTCGACGCCCCATCTCCTGCGCCTCTGCCGGGTGGTCAAAAACCCACTTGATTGCCGAGGCGATCGCGTCCCACATCTCGGGGCGGCACGCACAAACGGCAGTTGTTATCGTAAAACTGGCAAGGCTCCGGAAATTTGGCCGCGATCACCGGCAGGCCAGCAGCTAGGTACTTTGCGAGGTACGAGCCCTATTGGCGCAAGCATCGGGAGATGCTCCCAGAACAGCTTGAATTGCTTCGACATAATGCTCGCGACTATTCTCAGACCGGAGTCGCTGAAATGCATTTTCGCGCAAATGCTGCCATAACCCCGGATCGCGATACAGCCTTACAACCAGCTCAGCGAATCGTGCCGCGTCATCACTCTCGCCAGCCAGCAAATCGACCCCGGACTCCCACCCGAGTTGCCGCCGTAACAGTTCCGTCGCCACGACCGGGAGGCCGAACGAAGAGGCCTCATATACTTTATAGGGAGTTCCGGCGGCGAACCGCGTGGGTGCGATAAAGATCCGGTGCTCGTCGTACAGCGGCGCCGTATCCGCCACATGCCCGCGCAGCGTCACTCGTGGGTGGCCGCGGAAGCGGGCAAGGGAGACCTTTTCCCCAATGTAACCGACGATCGTCAGTCGTGTCTCCCACCCGAGTGATTGCTCTATCAGAGGCATGACTTCATCTATGAACCAGCAAAGCCCATCATAATTCGGGCTGTCCAGGTCATGTATCGCTCCCACGAACAGCATGCCAGTGCGCTCGATAAACGGCCGCTGGGTCGGCACGAGCTCGCGCATGTGGCCGACCACCGAGATGCGCGAGAGGCCGAGCTCGCGCAAAGTCGAGGCCTCGTGGTCACTGACAGCCAGTACCTGATCGCACAAGTGCACATGGGCGAACTCTTGTCGCAGCGCGCTCTGGTAATCAAACGAGGTTCCCCGTCCATCCAGGGTTGCGCGTACGGCTGCGCGTTGCGAGGCGATTGCCTCGGTGTCAAGGATGATGCGTGGCCGGCGTTGCCCGCTACGCAGCATGTCCTCAAGGATCTCACAGAGACGATCCAGGTTATGTGTTCGGGCAATCCAGATGACATCGTAATAGCCTGGCCGGCTGGCGAGGAAAGGCCGGAGGTCGGCAAGCGCACGATCGTGCATCACCTCAAACGCTTCGGGAATGTCTCGGAATACAGCAGTGGGGCTGGCATCGAGATCGCGTACGGGAAAAATCGTCACGTGGTAGCCCAGCGCGGCCATTGTGCGGAGGATGTCGTTCGAGCGCACGAAGCCAGACCCCAACCCGCGCAGCGGGACGAGGTCTTCGATGAACAATACTCGCACGGGAAGCCGGCCGCCAAAGCGGGCAAAAGCCAACGCCTTGTTATGCTTTGTTGGACGTTCACGCAGTGTCGCCTCGTGCTTCCGCGCGAAGATCTCCCGATTTCGTCCGATTGCCCCTTCGGATTCGAGTGCATTGCGTGCACTGCCATATTCCAGGTGGTGGATGACGATGGATGGATCGTAAACCACCCGCCAACCCGCAGCGGTGATGCGAAGACACAGATCGGCGTCCTCATAGTATGCAGGGGCAAACGCCTCATCGAACCCACCGATCTTCTGAATAACCGAGCGCCGTAACATCAGAAACACGCCCGAGCAGAAGTCGACGTCACGCACGAAGTTGGCTTCCGGAGCGATCGGCGATGCATCCCGCATATAACCCATAGTCGTGCCGTCACGCCAAACAATGCAACCGGCCTCCTGTAGCACGCCATGTGTGCGAATCACCTTGCCGCCGACTGCGCCGATTGCAGGGTCCGACATCAGGCGGCACAGAGCTGAATTGACGGCGCCGGGGCCCAGTTCCAGGTCATTGTTCAACAGCAGGACCGCTTCGGCTGACGCATACAACATGCCGAGATTGGAGCCGTGCAGAAACCCGATGTTCATGCCCGGGCGAAGCAGCTTCGCTCCCTTTACATAATTCTCAGTACACCGCGTTTCGTCCGTGGAACCAGAGTCGATCAGTAGGAGTTCGAGGCCCCCCGCATAATTGTTCCGGAGAGAGGCAAGTGCCTGGAGGGTCAAAGCGAACCGATCATGCACCACCATGACGACAGTTAACGAAGGGAAGCCGGTGCACGTAAAGTCCAGTGGCCGCTGACCGAACACTGGCAGAAGGCTGGCTGCCCTCCTGCGGAAAAGTGTCTTTGCCTGACTCTCCGTAACCCTTTCTTCTGGCGGCGCTATCGTCGGCAGGCCCTGTGCGCGGCCGATGGCCAGGTAATGTGTGAATGGATCGCGCGCGCTGCCGGTGCGTAGCGCCGACCGCACCACCTCGTGGTCGGCATAATAGCGCATATCGAAGTTAGGATTAGGTGTGCGGCATTCGGCCGCTCCGTATAGGAGGAAGTGCTGGTAGCCATTGCGCAGCTTGCCTTGTTGCACGGCTGCCGCGATATCAGGATAGCGAGCGAGATAGTAAGACTCGGAGAACTCCGGCAATGGGTCGAATGCAGCGGGGGTTTCGTTTGTCAGGTAGTGGTGAACTGCACAGCGCCAGGTGCCCGCGTTGATGGCTTCGGCCACCGCAGGGTACTTAGACAAGTACCAGTGGGGATCAAAGCACACAGTAGTGCGGAGCTCATGACGGCCGGTCTCTATCTGCCGCAAGTAGAAGTGGAACGGTCCTTCCGTTGCCGCCGCCTTAGCTGCTTCGGGACCGAGTTGCTCCATGTAGAGCACCGGGTCGAAGAAAAAGTGAGCAACCCGATGCTCCTTGGCCCCATGACGTA
>JAFASL010000169.1 GCA_019244535.1 Alphaproteobacteria bacterium | reverse complement strand
CGCCGCAATAATCGCCGTGGCGGTCACCACCGAAGGCCGGCGCGAGATCGTCGGCCTCGGCATCGGCCCTGCAGAGGCCGAGCCCGTCTGGTCGGGCGTTCGGAAAGGCCTGGTCAAGCGCGGCCTCAACGACGTCAAGCTGGTCATTTCCGACGCCCACGACGGTCTGCGCCATGCGATCAGCCGCGTCCTCGGCGCCAGCTGGCAGCGCTGCCGCGTGCATTGGATGCGCAACGCTCTGGCGCATGTGCCGAAGGGTCAGCACACCATGGTTGCCGCCGCGATCCGCCAAGCCTTCCTGCAAACCAACGCCGAGGCAGCGCATCACACCTGGCGCCATGTCGCCGATCAGCTCCGGCCACGCTGGCCCAAACTGGCCGCGCTGATGGACGACAGCGAGCATGACGTGCTCGCCTACATGACCTTCCCAGCCCAGCACCGGACCAAGCTGCACTCGACCAACCCATTGGAACGATTGAACAAGGAAGTCAAACGTCGGGCCGACGTCGTCGGCATCTTCCCGAACGAGGCCAGCATTACCCGACTGATCGGCGCCGTCCTGCTCGAACAAAATGACGAGTGGTTGCTCCAGTGCCGCTATATGCAGATCGAGGGTATGGCCGAACTTACACCGCCGCTGATCGACACCGATCCGGCAAAACTTCCACCCCTAGCAGCCTGACCAATGTCCTCCTCAAACTCTGTTCCGATTTACACCAGCTTGACGGACGTGACCTCGTTGGCCGGATACGAGACCTCCCGGTTCCCGGCAGAGAGCGTCCGCACATGCCAGGGTCTCCGACCACGCCGGGCCGTCCGGGCACTCGCGCTCGCGCGCCCGTCCGTGCCTTCCGCGGTCTGAAACGCGTCGGCACCCGGGACTCGACTTCTTTCGCGGCTCAATGGCTCGCCTGTGCGCTCCCCTGCCGACGCTTCGCCCTCACCCTCGCGGGTGCCAACGCACGGCTCGGGGCCGAGGTGGCTCGTTACGCCTTCCTCGTGGTGGACTTGCACCCCCTACCCCCTGCCGGTCTCCCGGCGCACTCCGATCAAGTCTCAGCTACTACAGATCAGCTTGCTGCGGCTGTCGACCCCGAAATGCGCCTTCATCCCGAAGTACCACTGGTTTCCTTTCTTTGTCTGGTGCATCTCGGGATCCCGCGCCTTCTCGGCATTCTTAGTCGAGGACGGTGCATTAATGATTGCGGCGTCGACAATCGTGCCGGTGGCCACCTTCAGTCCCTTGGCGGCCAGGTGCCGCTGCACCTCGTCGAACAGCCGCCGGCCCAGATCATGCGCCTCGAGCAGGTGGCGGAAGCGGCACACCGTCGTCTCGTCCGGTACCGGCTCGCGACCGAGAGCCTGCCCCTCGCGAAAGCGGGGGTCGATGCCAACAAAATGCCGCATCGCCTGCGAATCGTAGAGCGCCTCTTCCACTGCCGGGTCGGACAGATTGAACCAGTGCTGCAGGGAATAGATGCGCAACATCCGCTCGACCCCGACCGGCGGGCGGCCATTGCCTGGCTTCGGATAGAACGGCTCGATCAGCTTGCATAGCGCCGACCACGGCACAACCCGCTCCATCTCGGCGAGAAACGCCGTTCGCCGTGTTGTCTTGCCGTAGCGATCAAGCCCCGTCATCGCCAATTTGCAGCTGCCGCATCCCCCCAACCCATGCGCACTAAATCCACCCCGCCAAATATTAAATCACGATCATTGCAGCCGGCTTTTGCAGAGCTTCCTTAACCTGTGTTGAGCAAAACGAGCCAACGCCGCACGCGTGCGGATTCCGTCTTTATCCTGCCCGTGTTTTCTATCAAATTCATGTTACGGGATCCGCACCTGCCCGATGATATCGCACAACGGGATCGCCGAGATGTTCCGGATGCCCTGCCGAGATGTGCGTCGACCGGAGGGTGCCAGGTATTCAATCGTGATGCGGCCATTAAACCCGCAGAAAGGATGCCTCCTGCCTTGTCGGTTAGCCGGGTGTATCTGTACCGATGCCGACAGTACCGACAGACGTCGAGGCAGGTGATGGAACCGGATCGGACGATTCAAAGGCAGCGGTGCCGCCGTTAATGTTCGGGGACGTAGCAATGCAAGAGCGAGGGGACGCGAGCCCCGAGGAGATCCGGCAGGAGCTTCGGCCGCACCCAATGCCTTTACGGGGATGGGATCCCGTAGGGATGCGACCGCGGTTCGGCACTTACCGCGGGCTCATACGACTGTTGCTAGCGTGGGTTGAGAATTTGACCGGACGATATCGCCAGTTAAAGCAAATCCGCTGGGAGCAGGTGGAGCGCCTCGTCTTCGTATGCCACGGCAACATCTGCCGAAGCCCGTACGCCGAACGGTGTGCCGCGAGGCATGGTCTGGCCGCAGCCTCTTTCGGCCTTTCTGCGGACCGCGGCGCGCCTGCCGACCCAGATGCGTGCCGGATAGCCGCCAGGCGGGCTATCGACCTTGCTGCGCACCGCGCGTGCGATGCGGCAGATTTTGAATTCAAAGTCGGCGATCTACTGATTGTAATGGAACCGCGGCAGTTGCGGCGACTATTGTGCAATTTGCCCGCGGGAGGCTGCCAAATGACGTTGCTGGGCCTGTGGAGTCGGCCGCCCCGCCCGCATATTCACGACCCCCATAGACTGAGTGACGCGTATTGGGAGCGATGCTTCGACGTCATCGATACTGCCGTGCAAAGCATCACTGATCGAATCCTTCAAATTCGTCATGAAGTATGACACTAAGTTGCCGCCAGCCATTTTGCTGGGCGCCGATACGCCCATTGGTTTGACGATCATTCGCGATCTTGGCGAGCACGGGGTGTCGATATATCCCATAGCGCGATCGCGGGACGGCATTGGCCTCTACTCTAAATGGACCGTTCGAGGTTACCTCCGTCCTCCCGACGAGAACTCGACGATTGAACTTTTGAACCAGATCGCCGCCGAGCAGGGAGCTCCATTTCTGCTCGCCATCGCCGAGAGAGATTTGCTGCTGATCCGCGCAGCTGCGGATGCTGGTCGTTTCGCGGGCCTCCATGCTCTGGTGCCCGCAGCAGCCCAGCTCGCCATGGTATTCGACAAGTCGGCTACCTACGCCGCCGCGAAGGACGTCGGGGTGCCGGTCCCAGCAACTTGGCAACCACCAGATGGTGCGATGATTGGCACGCCTCCGGCCGAGCTGACGTTCCCATGCGTCCTCAAATGGCCCGACCCGCAAAGCCTTGGCAATGCGCTTGCCGAGCGCGAGATTCCTTTTCTCAAAGCGGAGTATTGTCACAATCGCGCGGAGTTGCAGCAAGCGCTGGCGCGCTACGAGCCCTACGGGCGCTATCCGCTCGTGCAGGCATTCTGTCCGGGCGCCGGTCTTGGTCATATGATCTTCCTCCATCGCGGTGAAGCCCTGTTGCGGTTGCAGCATCGGCGCATCGCGGAATGGCCGCCGGAAGGAGGATTCTCAACGGTCTGCGAAAGCTTACCGCTCTCGCTCAATGCCGAGCTGTTCGCTAAATCCGAAGCTCTCCTAAAGCGGATCGGCTGGGAAGGAGCGGCAATGGTGGAATACCGCTTCAATGCACGCACCGAGTTGGCCTGCCTGATGGAGATCAACGGCCGGTTCTGGGGAAGTCTACCGCTCGCCTATCACGCGGGCATGCCGTTTGCCTGGTATACCTATGCGGTTTTGGGTCTTGGCATACGACCGGACCCGCCGCGCTATCGAACCCGGATCAGGTGCCGGTATATGATCCCAGAGACGCGGCGCATCCTGAGCCTCGTACGATGCCGCGGCCGGTTGAAAAACGGTGAGCGAGCCTCTGTCTCAGCTGAGATCTACGAGTATTTCCGGCAATTTTTTAGCCTGAGAAGCCGGTATTTTGTATTCACCTTCACCGACCCAACACCCTTTCTCGCGGACATCATATTCGCGATCTGGCGCGGGTGGCGCCGATTTTTAGGATCGCAAGAGGTCCGGTCGCGGGGCGGTCTTAGTACCACCAGATCCGGTCGTTAATTCCGTTCTCGACTAGCCGTGCCAACGCCCTTGCACGAGACACCGAGAACATGTGGGGCTCCATGGTCCAGGCGCCCCCGCCTTCATCGCTTATTGCCGAAATCGGCGTCGTGACGAAATCATCCCGATGCTGGTTCAAGAATTTGAGCACGCTCTTGAGACGGCTTTGGTTGGCCCGATTTCGCCGCAATGTGGCATAACGAAAGTCGGTTTTCTTGATGTATTCCTGTGGGTGAGTCAGGATCAGTATGGGCGAGAGTTGATGCACGTGCGCTTGACGCAAAACGGAGATGATTTCGGCGGTGGAGCAGGCCGTGATACAGAGAGAGCGAAGCCGGTCGCTGCCGCCGATCCGGTATCTGTAGCAAGACACCGGTAGCTCCAAAATGCCACCGACCCGATGGCTGCCGCCGAAGAGCACCAAGCGGTCGTCCGGGGGACGATAGATCGGTACTGCGATGCACGAACTTATACGCAGACCGCGCCTGGCAGCCGTCCGAAAGACCGCCTGATCGACCTGAAAATTACCGGTCCGTACCGCGATCGGTGCGGGTACTCTCCATCGCGAAAATGCAGCCATGCCGAATTCGAAGAAATGGCACAATTCAGCCTCGGTTCGTCCGGCGCAAGAGTCGTTCGGTGTCGGCTTGGACCCCCCGGCCGCTTCGTAATGCATCCAGCACGGATGCAAATGAAGCTGAACATCGTGTCCCGCGGCGGCTATCCGGCGCGCGATTCCTCCCATCGGCTCATCGCCAAAGTAGGCCGTTTGCAATGCTTCGACGAAAAAAGTGGCACGCGCCCCGAACTGAGCCAAGCTGTCCAGCAAAAATCCGAGGCCCTGTTCTTTTCCACGGACCGACCCCAGCACGATCGGCTCCGCCACCGGCCGTAATGCGGGGTCGTCAAAGTTTCCCCCGATACTGAATTCGGTGTCGATCGTGATGCAGACTCGATGGGTTTTCGGATTTTCATGCGATTGTTGGGAGATCCTATAGCCTTAATTGGGCGCGTTCCGTGGATGCTGGCGTCCTTCGAGCAGCGGCAGCTCCCTGGTTACCTCGGCAGCCACGCTGCTGGGTCTGCGGCTCCAGGTCAAGACGGGAAACAGCTAGCGCCGACTTGCGCGCACCGGGTCGCGATCGTTGCGGCCGCGAATGTACCGCGTGAAGGCGCCAAGGTGGTCATCGCCGACGTGCTTGAGCATGAAGGCCGCCAGGTGGCGAGGGCATTGGTGCCGCCGCGCGCTTCGAACTGCTTGACGTGACCAAAGAAGAAAGCCGGGCCGCAGTCGTGGCCGCCACCAATCGGCATTTCGGCAAGCTCGATGTGCTAGTCAACAATGCCGGCATCTCAGGCAGCGCCGGAACAGGATTTTTTACAGCACCGAAGCCTGGCATCGGATCATGACGGTGAACGCGACCGGCTGTTCTTCGGCATCAAAATGCGCGGTCCCGGATAGTCGCCTAACGGCGGCTGCTCGATTGTCAATCTCGTCGATCGCCGGCATCATCGGTGGTGAGCACGTTCACATTGACAAAGCCAGTGCTAACACTGTCGCTTGCACCGCTGCTTACCAACCCCAACCAAAGCCGGGCTGCAAGACGGCCGCCACCGGACGGTTACTGTGATGCTCTATCATTCGCTCCAGGTTTAGCCGTCTTTTTCGGGCCAGGACGATCGGGCTCAGCTGTCCCGTCGTCCGTCGCCGAGGAAGGTTCCGCTGGTGTCGCTTTGGCAGCTGCACCCGCAATTGGTTTGCGACCCAAACCGAGGTCCTTTGCCATAGTGGATCGGCGCTCCGAATAGGCCGGAGCCGTCAGCCGATGGTCGGGCCGCAATCCCCAGCGCCTTAGATATTCTTCCCGGCTCAGACCGTGTCGGCTGCTGATGTGACGACGGAGGGTTCTTCCGCGATAGCCGCAATCAAGGCAAACCACATAGTCGGGATGCACAGATTGCCGCACCGATACAGCGGGAGCAGGCGCAGCTTCCGGAGCACTCGAGGTTCCGAGCTCACGCAAACTCCGATGCACTGAAGTGATGAGGTCGGGAAGCTCACTAATCCCGACGGTATGATGCTGTAGATAACTCTCCACGATTTTCGCGGTGAGGAGCGGGTTGACCGGTTGGGGGTTCATGGCGGTCTCCGAGGATGTTCTCGCCTTTACCTATAGGAAGGGAAAACCAGAGGAAGATGTCAAATAGCTCGCATCACATATATCCGACCCGGTTAGATCGGCCTCAATTGGAAAGACGTGGGTATACGGTCAAGATGCTGCTTGTCCGGGTCCCCTCGCCCCATCCTGATTTTATATTGGTTGGCGTTTCCGTTCATGATTCCTGAAGGCTGCTCATCTCCTTCGGAGAGCTCGTCCTAATGGTGCGCCTGAGAAGGAGGAGGTTTATGGCGGTCAGTTTCTCAGCGTATTTCCTTGCTGGCGGTCCTAATGGCAAAGGCTTCCTTGTGAACCGACATAAGATCGACGCAACGGGGATGATTCCGTCGCGCCGACACGCATGCCGGTGTCCACGATGCGGCCAAAAGGGAACTGGAGCACGATCTCTCCAGGTCTCAGCCCGGGCTCAGACATTTCCACGAGGTGTATGCATCGTCGACCAGCCTTTGTTAATGGATGTTCGTTAGCGAGTTCGAAGACCGACATCAGCGAGCTCACCGTTAGCTGATGGTGTGATCAGCAAGGTACTCGAAATGGTTAATGGTGTCATCAAGTAATCGAGTGAGGGTTACCCTGAGCTTCCCCCGGAAAAGTGGACACCGGGTTATGAGGCTTCTGCCTCTGCCTGCTGTGGGATGATGTAGCCGATTGCGGAGTGGATCCGCGCACGATTGTACTAGCCTCCGATATAAGCGAACAGGTCGCGCCGCGCGGTATCGCGATCGCGGTATTCGCAGTGTAAGCGCTCGGTGAGCGGGCTGGCTCAGGCGGCAGCCGCGGTGGCGTTGAGGGGTTGCCAGTTCCAGGGCAGGAGTTCGGCGATGCGGCGAGCCGGGTGGTCGGCAATGCGGGCGAGCACGTCGGCGAGATAGTGCTGCGGGTTGAGGCCGTTGAGCTTGGCGGTTTCGATCAGCGAATAGATCGCGGCGGCGCGGCGGCCGCCGGCATCGGAGCCGGCAAACAGATAATTCTTGCGGCCAATGGCGGCACAGCGCGGGGCGCGCTCAGCGGGATTGTTGTCGAGCACCAATCGGCCGTCGTCGAAGCAGCGCACCAGCGCGGCCCAGCGCGCCCGCATATAGCGGAAGGCCTGGGCGAGCTCGGATTTGCGCGAGAGCTGTCGAACGGTGCTCTCGGCCCAAGCGGCCAATGCCTCGGCAATCGGCTTTGACTGGAGCTGGCGCCGCTGTCGCCGCCGCTCGGGTGGCAATCCGTTGATCATGTTCTCGACTGCAAAGAGCTGACCAATGCGATCGAGCGCTTCTTTGGCGATCGGCGAGCCGGTGGCGGCGTGAACATCGAAGAATTTGCGCCGCACATGCGCCCAGCAGCCGGCCTCGACGATCCGGCCGCCGGCGAACAGCTCATTGAACCCGGCGTAGCCGTCGGCGTGAATGACGCCGCGGAACTCCTTCAGATGCGCCTGGGTGTGCTCGCCTTTGCGGTCGGGCGAGTAGAAGAACAGGGCCGCCGGCTTCCGCCAACCAGCGAACGGCCGCTCGTCGCGGACATAGGTCCACAACCGGCCGGTCTTGGTCTTGCCAGTGCCCGGCGCCAGCACCGGCACCGGGGTGTCGTCGACATGAAGGGTATCGCTGCCGAGAATGTCGGCGGCGAGGGCGTCGACCAACGGCTGCAGCGCTGCGGCAGTCGCCCCGACCCAGCCGCACAGGGTCGAGGTCTCCAGGCTGACCCGGTCGCGCGCGAAGATCTCGGCCTGGCGATAGAGCGGCAAGTGATCGTCGTATTTCGACACGACGATATGGGCCAGCAGCCCTGCTCCGGCGCGGCCGCGGGCGATCGCGTGGTCTGGCGCCGGCGCCGCCACCACGGTGTCGCAAACGCGGCACGACAGTTTCTCGCGAATGTGCCGGACGACTTTGAACCGCCCCGGCACATAATCGAGGGTCTCGCTTACCTCATCGGCGATCTTG
>JAFASL010000585.1 GCA_019244535.1 Alphaproteobacteria bacterium | reverse complement strand
GCCGGCCCGCTCTATAAGATACAGGATTTCAAGAGCGGCGCGCGTGAGCAAAACAATGACCCCGCTCGCCGCCGAACTCGACGACAAGGCAATTACCGACCTTGCCGCGTATTACGGCTCGTTCGCAGCGCCCTCGATCGCCCGGGCGCCACCCCGTTCGTCGGCGGCGAGATCGAAAATATCCTCAGCAATGGAGACATTGCGCGCGGCGTACCGCCTTGCGCCGCCTGTCATGGCGTGCAGGCGGGCGGGCGGAGCGAAACGCCGACATTATCAGGGCAGTACGCACAATACCTCGAGGCGCAGCTCGAAGCCTTCGCCTCCGGGCAACCGCACAAGGATATCTATCATCGCATGCCTAGCGTCGCTTCGAAGCTGACCCCGACGGAGATGCGGCTGCTCACGATCTACTACTCGAGACAATAACGACGGCCCGATTGATCTGGCGCAATGCCGTGTCGGCTTACCGCTGCTTTTATGGCTGCCGTGTACGATACGGAGTATCGAGATGCGAGCAGCGGACTTGATGACGAGCGAAGTGATTACTGTCAGCGAGGATGCCTCGGTGCAGGACGCCGCCAAATTGATGGCCGAGCGCGGCATCAGTGCAGTCCCGGTAGTCGATCGCGAAAGGCGCGTGGTCGGCATCGTCAGCGAGGGCGATTTGCTCCATCGCGCCGAGACCGGCACCGAGCAACGCCGGTCGTGGTGGCTAGAAATCGTGGCGTCGACCAATCAGCTCGCGGGAGAGTACGTCAAGTCGCATAGCGGCAGCGTGAAAGACGTCATGACGCGCGATGTGATCTCGGTAACGGAGGAAACCGCGGCCGCCGACATCGCAATTCTATTGGAGACGAACCGCATCAAGCGCGTGCCGGTATTGCGTGCGGGCAAGCTGGTCGGGATCGTCAGCCGAGCAAACCTCGTGCGGGCGCTGGCGATGACGATCAACGAGCGGCCGAGCGCCGCCGAGGCCGATGATCGCGCGATACGCAACAGGCTCCTCGCCGAACTGAAGGCACAAAATGGGCCGAGGTGTCCCCCGCCAACATCACCGTCAAGGACGGTGTCGTCCATTTGTGGTCGTCCTACTATTCCGAGCACGAGAAGCGGGCGCTCATAGTCGCCGCCAAAGGCATCCCGGGAGTGCGGCGCGTCGAGGACCATATGCGGCCGGTGGCGGCCTACTTGGTATAGAAAGGACAGTGAACAATGTCGTTGCATCCGATCTCCGACAAAGCCGAAGTCTCGGTGGATTTTCCCGACAAAGCTTATCTCGGCAATTTTGGCCGCCACTCGCAATTCGACGCCTACGCCGATGCCGACAGCGTGGCGATCAGGCTGGTGCGGCCGGGCGAGGATCGCCGGGAGGTGGTCGTTCACCTGAATTACGGCCTGCTGGCGGATGTCCTGAGCGAGCTGGCCCGCTTACTCGCCGCCCGCGATTCGCTCGACACCCAGCATCGCACCGAGTTGAGCGAGGCAGCCAAGCTGCTTACCGCTGCGCTCGAACCGCGCGCAACGAGCTGAGCGCTGAAGGCCGAGCAACATGTTTAAAAAACCGCCTTGCTCGGTGCTTGCGCTGTCCGTGCTGGCAGGCCTCGCCATTCGACCCGCCCATGCCGATGCCGCCAAGGGAGCGCAGATCGCGCGGCAGTGGTGCGCCAATTGTCATGTGATCGGGGGTAACGCTACCGGCCCCGTCCCACAGGGCCCGCCGAGCTTTCAGATGGTGGCGCGCAGCGGCATGTCTGCCGATCAGTTGCGGGCTTTCCTATCGCACCCGCACGGAGCGATGCCGAATCTGGCGTTGACGCGCACGGAAATCGATGACCTGATCGGTTATATCGATACCCTGCGCTGAGCGCGCTGCTTGATGGCCGATGCCTCTCCTGAGAAAACCAACGGCGTATCACGCTCCAGCCCATAAGAGAGCCGGACCGGCTACGATCTTTACCGCCGTCAGTCAGTGTTTCTGGTCCATATCAATGACCTTGTCTCACTGCAAAAGAGGATTCATTGATCGTGGTGAACTGAACGCAAGGTCTGACTGCCGCGGCGCCAGCCGGAGATTGATGATGAGTAAACCCCAACATGCGGAGCCTCGGTCAGTTTTCTTACCGCTAGCCATATTGATATCAGAGGGCCCGACCAGAGCTGGGTCGGAGTCTCATACCTCTGCCCGAAATGCGACGCGATTCTGGGCATATGCCCCGATCTTATAACCCTGGGGGATGATCTTGCCGAGATCGTCGAGAGCCTTCACCGGCGTTCAGAGGCCGGCTCATGACCGGTCCGTGCCATCGGTTAGTCACAAGTCGGCAATTTGATATCGGCCAGAGGAGTGAGATGGCCAACAAGCACAAGGCGCCAAAGCCAGGCGGCAAGCTGATACGCAACGCTCAGTAGACATCGAACGTCGAGCAATGCTGGCATCTTGCTGGCCGGCCAGCGCCACGCATACCGCCGAAAGGTTCTCATTACGTCGAGGAATTGGCTCATCTACGGTTCGAGCTGATCAAAACTGCAGGAATGGGTGCGGCTGCACGGCTTGCAAGTCTGCGTGCTGTTCGAGGGGCGCGACGCAGCGGGCAAGGGCGGCGTTATCAAACGCATTACTCAAAGCTTAAACCCAGCATTTGCCGCGTCGTCGCGCTCGGCGCGCCGATCGAGAAGGAGCGAGGCCAGTGGTATTTCTAGCGCTATGCGGCACAGTTGCCGTCGCGTGGTGAGATTGTGGTGTTTGATCGGAGCTGGTACAACCGCGCAGGAGTCGAACATGTCATGGGCTTCTGCACCGCCGCGGCATCGCGCATCTGCTTCAGCAGATTCCCTATGGGGACATGGTCCCGATTAAGGTCGAACTGTCGCCACGTCAATCCGAAGATGGCTACAAGCGACCCAAAATATCGGGCCAACACTTCGTGCCTGAGATTTACTGATCTGGGCCGGCTCATCCAAATGTGAACAAGGACGCGCTACTCGCGTGGCAGTGGTGCGCTATTGTCATGCGATTGGCGGTAATTCGACCCGCCCGCTGCCACAGCGTTCACCTAACTTTTATAATGGCGCGCAGCGGCATGACTGCCGACCAGCTACGCTATCCCTACCGCATCCGCACAAGGCGATGCCGAATTAGGCGATGACGCGCGGCGAAATTGGCTATCTGATCAGCTGTATCGAGATGCGGCGCTGAGCACGCGCGTCATCGGTTGACCGCCTAGCGTCAGATCGACCTTACCTTCTCTGCTCGGATACGAGGCGTCGTAAGCGGTCCCGCAAAAAGTAAAACGAACAGCCCGAAGGCGCTGCTCCATGCGATGCCGGCCAACACCAGAATCGGGATATAGGCGACGGCGTCGAATGGCGCGGCGACGCGTAGTAGCGCAGCAAGCGTCACCAAGAGGTAAACCGTCGTTGTGCCCGGTCCGGCAGTCAGTGAGGCCCGGGACATCACGGCGAGGGTCATCGTGCCGATCGCGCCGACTGTGAGCGCGTGCAGCGCAGCGGTTTCGGGCATCACCTCTGTAAGCCCGTTCAGGCCCAGGATCAGGAAGCCCAGGGCTAGCCAGCCATAGCCCAAGTGCAGGACCCAAAGCAGCGGCTCACGCAATGTCACGCGGCTGCGCCAGCGTAATAAGCGGGCGCCGATCGCGATGGCGGCTGCCAACTCGGCCCAGGGCGCCAACACCGATCGCGGCGCGACCACCCACGCCGCCAGCGCGAAGGCGACTAGGGCCAAGGCAACGCGATCGGTCACACCGAAGGTTGCGGGAGCAGGAGCTTCGGGGCGCTGCTTTGCGAGCCAGTTTCGCGTAAAGCTCGGGATGATGCGGCCGCCCACAAAGGTGATCAGCATCACTAAGGTGGCGAGACCGATCCGCTTGCCAAGCTCAGCCGTGTTGGCAATCCCAACCGCCTCAAAATGAACGAGAAGATTGCCGGCCGCCAGTAATGTGAGCGCGGCTAACACCGGCAGATTACGCCAATTCCGCCCGGCGATGATTTCGCGTGCGACCACACTAAGGAAGGCGACCGGGAAAGCGAAATCGAAAACGGCGGCGCTCTCCGCCCCAAGGCGTGCCGAAAGGAGCACCGCCGCGCGGCCGGCCGCCCAGCGCAGCACGAGCAAAGCCAGCGGGCCACCTTGCAGCGGCATCCGACCGGTCCAATTCGGGATCGCGGTCAGCATAAAACCGGCTACGACGGGGGCGCCATAGCCGAAGACCATTTCGTGCACGTGCCACACAGCCGGCGGCATCGCGGTCGGGATCTCTGCTCTGCCGGCGAACGCCGTTAGCCACAACGGGATCGCGACCGCCGCCCATATTCCGGCCAACAGGAAAAACGGTCGAAATCCGGCCGAGAGTATGGCCGGACCGCGGTGCAGTCGATAGCGGGGTATCGCGCTCACGAAATCCTCAGGGCTGTATCGTTCCGATCTTATGCTGGTAAATTTAGGCAAGCCGGAGCTCCTCGTTGAGGGCTTGCCGGGCCAGGATAGAGGAGGTGTCCGATGGCGGTAGCCGAGTTCGCGCAACCGGTCGAGGACCGGATCAGCAATGTCCTCAAATGGGTGCTTCTCGGCGTCGCGATCGTCACTTTTGGCATCCTCGGTTGGGCAACCAGCGTGACCTACCGGACTGCGCCGCCGCAGCCTGAGAGGTTCCTCGCGCCGGATGGGACTGTGCTGATGTCGGCGAATGACATCGGCGACGGCAAGGCCTCATTCCAGCAGGCCGCCCTGATGGATTACGGCAGCATCTACGGCATGGGATCTTATTTTGGCGAAGACTACACGGCGAAATACCTTGTCCGGCTTGCAACGCTGACCTCAGACATTATCGCCAAGGCGCGTTACGGGCAGCCTTTTGCCGGGCTTCCCATTGAGCAGCAAGCGGGGGTGAGGGCCGCCATGCAGCGCGAGCTGCGGGGGCTGGATCTGAGCGCCCGAGATGCCGCCGTCCCCGCGGCGCTGGCGGCGGCCATCACGATATTGAACCCGGAAATCGCCGAACAGCTGCTTCAACACGACTTCATCAGAGGCTGGACCCAGGCTTACAGCCTCGACCACCTAAGTGCGCTCAACACTGCCGATTTCCTGATTTACTCCTCGCTCACTACGGTAGCCCAAAGGCCTGGCAGCGAGATCTCGTGGACTCAAAATTGGCCTTACGAGCCGCTGGTCGCAAACACACCGACAACTGATACTTTCCGTTGGACGTGGATCAGCTTCTGCTTCACCTTTTTCTGCTTCGGCTTGGTGCTGTGCTGTTCGTCTATCATCGCTATCTGAACGATGCCGACAGCTGGACGATGGATCCGGTGCTGGCAGAGTTTCGACCTTTGACCGAGAGCCAGCGTAAGGTCGGCAAATACTTCATCGTTGTGGCCGCAGTGCTGCTGCTGCAGATCGCCGCGGGTGCGATCCTCGGTCACTACTATGCCGACCGAGTGAGCTTTTACGGCATCCATTTCGACGATGTGCTGCCGTTCAATTTCTGGCGCGCGGTTCACATCCAGGCGCCCATTATTTGGATCGGGCTATCGTGGATCGGCGCGGCATTGTTCCTCGCTCCGGCCATCAGCGGCGCCGAAGCCCGAGGGCAAGGGCCGCTTGTCGATCTGCTGTTTTGGGCGACAGTTGTCATCGTCGCCGGTGCGCTGATCGGCAATTACCTCGGCATCATGGGCATCATCAAGCAGGCCTGGTTCTGGTTCGGCAACCAGGGCCTGTCCTACATCGAGCTCGGCCGTTTCTGGCAGATCGCGTTCTTTTTCGGGCTCATCTTCTGGAGTGTGCTGGTGCTGCGGGCGTTGTGGCCGAGCCGCGCGATGCTTGGCCAGGCGACCCGGCAGTTTTGGACCGGGCGCATCCGTCTCGAACATTTGCTGTGGGCGTCCACGACCAATATCGCCGCGCTCTACGTCTTCGGAATGATCCCGCCGACCAGCGTCGGCCACTCGTTTACGATCACCGATTTCTGGCGCTGGTGGGTCGTCCATTTTGTGGGTCGAGCAGTCCTTCGAGTTCTTCGCCGCGGCGATGAGCGCTTATCTGCTGATGGCGCTGGGACTGGTGTCGCGCCGCCTCGCCGAGCGCGCCGTCTATTTCCAGCTGATCCTGATTTTTCTTGGCGGCGTTATCGGGACCGGCCATCACCTCTATTGGGTCGGCGGACCCGGACTGTGGGTGCCGATGGGCACGATGTTTTCATTCATCGAGGTCCTGCCGCTGCTGCTGCTGATCCTCGAGGCGATGCACCAGCACGATTTGATAAAACGCCACCGGGAATTCAAATACGGCCTTGCCTATACGTATATCATCGGCGCCGCATTTTGGAATTTCGTCGGCGCCGGCGTCTTCGGCGGCGGCACGCTCAATGCGCCGCTGATCAATTATTACGAGCACGGCACCTTCCTGACGCTCGACCACGCGCACACATCCTTATTCGGCGCGTTTGGACTGCTGGGCATTGGGCTGATTTATTTCTGCCTGCGCTATGCCGCCGGCGACCGCGTGCAGTTCAGCGAGTGCCTCGGCCTCGCCGCGTTCTGGCTCTATAATGCAGGGCTCGTGTTGTGGATCGCGCTCAATTTCTTCCCGATCGGCTGGCCGCAGCTCGACGCAGTGTTCGAGCATGGCCTTGCTTACGCGCGTAGCCTCGAATTCTACAACACAACGCTGTTATGGCAGTGGCTGCGCTTTGTCGGCGATGTGCCATTCGCGGTCGCCGCGCTGTTGATGGCGTTTGATTTTATTGTGAAGCTCGCGCCGCTATTTCCGAATATCGCGGCGCGATATGCCGACCGGGCGCCGTCAACCCGGCCTCCTAGCCTGCCACCAAGGCCGCAGAGCTGCGGAGGCACCTTTGGACCATGCGGCGATCGCGCGCGCGGTTCACGTGCTCGCCGTCGTCCTGTGGATTGGCGGGGTCAGTTTTGTGACGACGGTGCTGTTGCCGGCGATCCGCCACCTCACGGCTCCGGAGGAGCGACTTACGTATTTCGATCGATTCGAACGGCGCTTTTCCTGGCAAGCGCGCATCACCACGGGGCTGACCGGGTTGTCCGGGCTGTACGTGTTAGTTCGGTTCGATCCATGGGGTCGTTTCCGTTTTGCCAGCTTCGGGTGGATGCATTCGATGGTCCTTGTGTGGCTGTTGTTCACCGCAGTGCTGTTCGCAGCCGAACCGCTAATTTTGTACCGCTGGCTTGATACACACGCGCGAGAGAAGCCCGAAGCGACTTTCAGACTGGTTGAGTGGTTACACTGGGCTTTGTTGCTGCTGAGCGCGATCACGATCGTTGGCGCCGTTGCCGGCACCCACGGCCTCATTTTGTAGGTTTCGCGTACGTAGATTTACGTAGGTATTTCCCCTAAGGAGCATTCCTGATTTCGCCCGGGAACGAGGGTTGCGATGCTCTCTCCAGCGACAGGGCTGGAGGACATTATGTACAGGCAGTTTGGCAATTCTGATTACCGGGCTGGTTCGGCGGGGGAGCCGACGATCGCGCAGTTCGGCCGGCTCGATGCGCTGGTCGCGCTCGAGCGGATCGGCACGCGGCTTCGCTTTGGACGTAATGACGAGATATATCGCGAAGGCGATGAGGCGGAATGCTGGTACAAGGTGATTTCAGGGACGGTTCGTATCTGCAAGCTGCTCGCCGATGGGCGGCGTCATATTGCCGAATTCTGCTTTAGCGGCGACTGCTTCGGGATCGGCAACACGAGTGAGCGCATCTACGCCGCCGAAGCGGTCGATGACGTCATCGTCATGCGCTTTCGGCGTGGGCCGACTGAGCAGTTGATTGATCAGAACCCGATAGTGGCGCGCCTTTTGCGCGATGCTATGGTGCGCGATCTCACTTACGCGCATTGCCGCACGTTATTGCTGGGCCGCATGACAGCGCCTGAACGTGTTGCGGCCTTTCTACTCG
>JAFASL010000071.1 GCA_019244535.1 Alphaproteobacteria bacterium | reverse complement strand
CGAGCGGTTCCGCATCATTCCGATGGATACGGCGGCCGCTCGTTTCTGGCGGCGGCGGCTCGTCTGGTTTGTCGGTTGGTTTGCCTTCGGCTGGGTGATAGTCGGTTTCGGGGTCCATCTCGGCTACACGCTGGAGGCACGCCAATTGGTCGCCTATGTCCTCGGGCTCGTTCTTGTGGCGATCGCGCTGGACGCGGTTTGGCGCCGCCCCGCCGCACTCCAGGAAGGCAGTGCAGCGGCTTCGCCGGTAACGCGCCGCTTCGGGCGGGGCACGGCCAATGCGGCGCTAACGATCGGCATCGCGCTGTTGTGGGTGTTCTGGGTACTCCGCACCATGGCGAGCTTCTGGCTCGTTCTGGTCCTGATTATGCTGCCGCTAGCGATAAGCGTCACCCGGCGCGCGGTTGACAATCTGCTCCGGCCGCCCGGTTCTCCGCAAGTCGCAGAGGGTCCTCCGAATGTGCTCGCCGTGTGTATCGAACGCGGAATTCGGGCAACCCTGATCATCGGTGCGGTGGCGGTATTGGCGTGGGGCTGGGGGATCGATCTCGCCCACTTCCGCGGCGAGGAGACACTGGCCGCCCGTCTGGCCGACGGCGCATTGAGCACCGTCGTCATCCTGCTCATCGCCGATTTCCTGTGGCAGGCTGCGAGGACGGCAATCGACCGCAAGCTCGCCGAGGCCGTCGATGTCGGCCTGCCGAGCACAGACGAGGCGCGGCGGCGGGCGCGGCTGCGCACGTTGCTGCCAATCTTTCGCAATATTCTGTTTGTCACCGTCATCGTTGTTGCGGCAATGATGGTACTGGCGGCATTAGGGGTCCAGATCGGGCCGCTTATAGCCGGCGCTGGGGTGGTCGGCGTGGCCATCGGCTTCGGCGCGCAGAGCTTTGTCCGCGACGTCATCGCCGGTATGTTTTATTTGATGGATGATGCCTTCCGCGTCGGCGAATACATCCAGAGCGGCAATTACAAAGGTACTGTCGAAGGTTTTAGCATCCGCTCGGTAAAACTGCGCCATCACCGCGGCCCGGTCTACACGGTCCCGTTCAGTTTGCTGGGTGCCGTGCAGAACCAGAGCCGCGACTGGGTCATCGACAAGATTTCGATAGGCATCACCTATGACAGCGACCTTGCCCTTGCCAAGAAGCTGATCAAGCAGATCGGGCTCGATCTCGCAAAGGATCCCGAATTTGCTCCGCTGATCCTGGAGCCGCTGAAAATGCAGGGGGTCGATCAGCTCGGTGATTTCGCGGTTCAAATCCGCGCGAAAATGATGACCCTACCGGGCGAGCAGTTCGTGATCCGGCGCCAAGCCTATGCGCTGATCAAAAAGGCGTTTGACGCCAATGGCATCAAATTCGCGTTCCCCACCGTGCAGGTTGCCGGCGACGGCGAGTCTTCGGCGGCTGCCGTTGCGCAACGCGCATTGGAGCTGACGCACCCGCAAGCCGCAGAATAGCGGCTATCCGTAGTGGTCGATATAGCGCCGGATGTAGGTTTCCCAGGTAATCCGCTCGCCGCCATAAAGATATCTGGTGTTCTCTTTTGCCCAAATAACACCGAGCGCCTGCGCCACCTTGGGGTGCACCGGAACTTGCAGCCGCCGCAAATGATCGAGACTGGAATTCCGCCGATAGCTCCGGTCGATCCCTAATTGCCGAAGAAGGTACTTCATCAGCATCCCGATGATGTGTCCGTTGGGATGGTTCGTCGTGTAGAACAGTCTCCTCGTTCGAAAATGCTTCAGGATGTACTGGCCGATTTCACAGCCGAATTGCTTGTCCATTGCGCTGAGGCGCCGCCTCTCGAAATCATGCAGCCTCGTGAAGTTGATGACCCCCTCGACTGACAGCGTGCGGTAGGCGCGCAGCCGCTCCTCCGGATCGGGTATTTCCTTGCGCAGGCGAGCCAGCAGCCCGTCGTGATAGAGAAATGTCAGGTTCGGCCACTCGCGTTCATAAGCCTCTCTGTCCCCCGGGCCGTTATAATGGTCGAACGGCCACAACGAAGCGAAATGCAATAGAGGGAATTTGACGATCTCAGTGCTATCGCGAACATACTCGCGAAGCGGGTAGGTTTCCCAGTCCCTGATATCCTGGACCAGAAGGACATCACTGTTTTCCACCTGGGCTCTGCCCGAATCTTGCAAGTCCTTCTGGAGCCCGACAAAATGGTATGCGATATCCAATCGGTCATTTAGCTCGCCCGAGCGCATCAATGCTTCATGGATCGTTTGGGCCTGGCAGTTCCCAACGATCAACACCCGCTTTTTCTGCGGTAAGGCCAAGCTGCGCGGCATTTTCGCCGGCAGATCTTCGGTGCCAATCTCGTGCAAGTCGATCGCGCCTACCGCGAGGTCGGCATTGCCCAGATGCCAAAACCTGAACTCGAATCTGGCCCCGTATTTGCTTTCGCAGCTTAACTGCGGGGGCACCTCAAAATCGAGCGATCCGCACGCCGCTGCCAGCTCTTCCGCGGTGAACTCGTGCTGCGCTTGCGGCAGCCTCGGAGCTGTTGCCCCTCTAAGGGGCGGAATGGCAAATGACCGATTCCTGGCGACGATTTCGACCCTCAATACCGGTCTGGATACATCACGGGGCTGCCCGCATCGGCAGGAGAAGGTGAGCCTGTATCGGCCGGCGGGCAGCTGTAGCCTGGGCCGGCCGCTATAGAGGAAGCAGCCCGACGGGTCGGATTGCCGCACAACCACGCCTTCGGCTTCGTGCGTTCCAATCCTGCCTTTCACACAGCGGCCAAACAGGCGCCAATGCCGGAGGGCAACTGCTGGTTGGGCTTCTGCCGCCTGCCGAAGATCGACAGCCCTTATTACCAAGCGAGCGTTGCCCAAATGAAAAATGCGCAGGCCAATGGCGATGTCCTGCCCGCCTTCGAGCGCCAGCTGCGCCGGCGCCTCGAACTGGCATGCCACAGAGCCCGCGGCGAATTCCGCCGAGGTGAAATCGTGCCAGGCGAGCTGAACCCGCCCCGACGATGACAGGCCGAAAAAAGCGTTCCGGCTCCACCAGCGCCGCTCTTGCCAGCGGCGGCGGGCAATGATTTCCACCCCCAAGACGGGCTGGGCCGGTATTCGCGGGTTCGACACATCGCAGCGGATGTCCAGGCGGTAACGCCCCGCAGGCAATTGCAGAAGGGGTCGGGCCCAATCCAACACGCAACCCGCCGGCTCGGCGCGGCGAACCGTCACGCCTTCGAGACTGCGCCTTCCGATGATCGCCTTTTCGAGTCGGCCGAGCATCCGCCAAACTCTTGGTGGAGACGAGCGCATCTCCTCATTTTCGGTGCTTTGCAGATCGACGGCTGCGATCGTCAGATCGGCATTGCCCATGTGAAAAAAGCGGAATTCGAGGCGCGCTTCGTCGCCCGCTCCGAGACCCAGCACCTGCGGCACCGTGAAATTGAGCGAGCCTGTTCTCCCAGTGAGCTCTGCCGCCGTCAGATCGCGCCACGCGAGCTGAAGCCGATTCATCGCGATGACTTCCACCCCGATCACCGGCTCATCGGGTAGCCGAGGCTTTCCGGACAGGCAGCGAAAACTCAACCGATAGGAGCCGGCAGGCAGCTGCCAATAAGGCCCATAGAGAGCACAGCCCGCCGGCGCCCTGCGGCGGACTTCTACTGCCCCGTTAGACAGGCGCGTTCCGAGCGCCGTTCGTTCGAGCCGGCCGAGCACCCGCCACTCGCGCGGCGCCGCTTCTGCGAGCTTGGTTGCGTGGGCCCCCGTTACTTCGGCTAGGGTGTCGGCGGCAGCGGACGACATTCAGGTCTCTCGTTGATCCTCTTGGTATCGATCGAATGAGAGGGCGGGCGGCTAAAAGAGCATTCCGTTCACGCCATGCCAATATCTTCGACATGGAGATTATCAGCACCGTCCCTTTTCCGCCGGTGCCGCCGCTGCGTGCGGCAATCCGCGCCAGCTGCCGGACCGACGAGAGCGAGGCGGCTCAGCGCATTCTGGCGGCGGCCCAGCTACCGGCGGAGATGCGCGACCGGATCGCCGAAAAGGCGCGATCGCTCGTCGCTGCAGTCCGCCGCGAACGCCTGGGCAAAGGCGGCATCGATGCGTTTTTGCACGAATATGCGCTGTCTTCGCCCGAGGGGGTCGCCCTGCTCTGCCTCGCCGAGGCTCTGCTGCGCGTGCCCGATGCCGAAACGGTCGACCGGCTGATCCGCGACAAGATTGGCGAGGCGAACTGGGAAAGCCATCTGGGCCGGTCCGAATCGATCTTTGTCAACGCCTCGACTTGGGCGTTGATGCTGACTGGCCGCCTGTTGCACGCCGAGGCTGCGGAGCGCGATTTGCGCGGCGCGCTGCGCCGCTTGGTCGCGCGCTCCGGCGAGCCGCTTGTTCGCCAGGCGGTCACCGCCGCGATGCGCATTCTCGGCCGCCAATTCGTGCTCGGGCGGACAATCGAGGAGGCAATCGAAAATGCCGGGCAGAGCGAGTTGCAAGGCTACAGGCATTCCTATGACATGCTGGGCGAGGCGGCCCGCACTGCAGCCGATGCCGCGCGCTACTTCGCGGCTTATGAGCACGCGATCACAGAAATCGGCCGCTCCTCCGTCAACCGGGACATCGCGGAAGCTCCCGGGATCTCGGTAAAGCTGTCGGCACTCCATCCGCGCTACGAGATGGCGCAACGCGATAGGGTTCTGCGCGAGTTACTCCCCCGCCTGCTCGAGCTCGGGGTTCATGCCCGCCGAGCCGGCATCGGGTTTACGATCGACGCCGAAGAGGCCGACCGTCTCGAACTGTCGCTCGACCTCGTCGAGGGATTGGCGCTCGCGCCGGAGCTCGCCGGTTGGGACGGGCTCGGTCTCGCCGTGCAGGCTTACCAGAAGCGCGCGCTGCCGGTCATCGATTGGCTAGCCGATCTTGCAGCGCGGGCCGGGCGCCGGCTGATGGTCCGGCTCGTCAAAGGCGCTTATTGGGACAGCGAGATCAAGCGCGCGCAGGAGCGCGGGCTCGACGGCTATCCGGTCTATACGCGTAAGGTCGCGACCGATGTATCCTACCTCGCCTGTGCCAACCGGCTGCTCGCCGGCGGTGCGGCGTTTTATCCGCAATTCGCGACACACAACGCCCATACGACAGCCGCCGTGCTCGAAATGGCCGGCAATCGCCGTGATTGGGAATTCCAGCGCCTGCACGGCATGGGCGAGGCGCTCTATGAGCAGATCGTCGGCCCTGAACATTTTGATCGCCCGTGCCGGGTCTACGCGCCGGTCGGCAATCACGAGGATCT
>JAFASL010000533.1 GCA_019244535.1 Alphaproteobacteria bacterium | reverse complement strand
CCACGCACTACCCAGCCGCAACCCTGGTTGCGAAAAGTCCGCGTCAATCCCGGCGAGGCGGTGCAAACCGTTCCCGGAATGCCACCCGTACTCGACGCGGGCAATCTTTACAGCGGCGCGGCGCCCGACCGCTTGAGCCCGGCGGCTGGCGGTGCGTTGTCGCGGGTTTACGTGCCGAACCGGCGCGGTAACAGCGTCTCCGTCATCGACCCCGCGACACTTACGGTCGTGGGCCGATTTCCCGTCGGCCCCAGCCCGCAACACGTCGTTCCGTCGTGGGATCTGAACACCTTGTGGGTCGCCAATAATGGCGCGCGCCGCAGCAGCGGCAGCTTGACCCCGATCGACCCCAAGACCGGCACGCCCGGCAACGCCATTCCGGTGGACGATCCTTACAATCTATACTTCACGCCGGACGGCAAATCGGCGATCGTCGTCGCCGAGCGGCATAAGCGGCTCGATTTTCGCGATCCGCACACGATGGCCTTGCAGCAATCTATCGAGGCGCCGAGCTGCTCCGGGATCAATCACGCCGATTTCTCGATCGACGGGCGCTATGCGATCTTCACGTGCGAGTTCCGTGGCGGCGGGCTGGTGAAAATCGACCTAGTCAACCGGAAAGTGCTGGGCTATCTGCGCTTTCCGAGACGGGGGATGCCGCAGGACATCCGAATTTCGCCCGATGGCGCGCGTTTCTACGTAGCCGATATGCACGCCGACGGGGTGTACGTGGTGGATGGCGACAGCTTCACCGAGACCGATTTCATCCCGACCGGCATCGGCACGCATGGCCTCTATCCGAGCCGCGACGGCAAGGAATTGTACGTCGCGAACCGCGGCTCGCACTCGACGCGCGGGGCGCCGCACGGCAAGGGCAGCATCGCGGTTCTCGATTTCGCTACCGGCAAGGTCGAGCACATTTGGCCTATCCCAGGCGGTGGCAGCCCGGACATGGGCAATGTCAGTATCGACGGCAAGCAGCTCTGGTTGTCCGGCCGGTTCGACAATGTCGTCTACGACATCGACACGACGACCGGCTCGGTAAGGAGCATTCCAGTGGGCCAGGAACCGCACGGGCTGACGGTCTGGCCGCAGCCCGGCCGCTATTCGCTCGGGCACACCGGCAACATGCGTTAGCGCCGCTCGCTCAAAGACGCAAATTGCGCAACCGCAGGGCGTTCCCGATGACGAGCACCGAGCTCAGGCTCATCGCGGCGCTTGCGATCATCGGGTTGAGCAGGAGACCGAAGGCCGGGTAGAGGACGCCGGCGGCAATCGGGATCGCCAGCGCATTGAAGATGAAAGCAAAGAACAGGTTTTGACGGATGTTCCGCATCACCGCACGGGACAGCCGGCGCGCCCGTACGATCCCCTGCAGATCGCCTTTAACGAGCGTCACCGCGGCGCTCTGTATCGCCACGTCGGTGCCGGTACCCATCGCGATCCCGATTTCGGCCTGCGCCAATGCCGGCGCGTCGTTGATCCCGTCGCCGGCCATCGCGACGACGCTGCTCTTCGACTGAAGCTCCTTGACCACCGCTGCCTTCTGGTCGGGCAGGACTTCGGCAACGATCTCGTTGAGACCGAGCTTGCGCCCGACCGCCTCTGCCGTGGTTCGGCTGTCGCCGGTCAACATCACGGTTCGGATCGCCTCTCCATGTAGCTCTCGCAGTGCCTCTGCCGCACTTTGTTTCACCGGATCGGCGATAGCCAGGAGGCCCGCCGGTACTCGATCGACGGCGATCAACACGACGCTTTCGCCTTTCCGGCGCAGCTCTTCGGCTTCGGCGGCGAGCGGGCCCAAGTCGACACCGAGGGATGCGAAAAGAGCCAGATTGCCAATTGCGACCTGTTTTCCGTCGACAACGCCGGTGACTCCCTTACCCGTTTCGGAGTTGAAATTCGCCGCCGGGCCAAGCACAAGCCCGCGCGCCTCCGCACCGGCAACGATGGCGCCTGCCAGAGGATGCTCGCTGCCCCGTTCGAGGCTGGCGGCAAGCCGCAGCAATTCTTCCTCGGCGATCCCTCCGATTGCGGTGACGCCAACGAGACGCGGCTTGCCTTCGGTCAAGGTGCCGGTCTTGTCGACCACGAGAGTGTCGACCTTTTCCATCACTTCGAGAGCTTCGGCGCTTTTGACGAGCACGCCGGCCCGTGCACCCCGCCCTGTCCCGACCATGATCGACATCGGCGTAGCCAAGCCGAGTGCGCAAGGACAAGCGATGATCAGCACCGCAATCGCGTTGAGTAGCGCGTAGCTCATCGCCGGTGGTGGGCCGAACACTGACCAAATGATGAACGCCAGCGCAGCAACGGCGACAACCGCCGGCACGAACCATCCTGAGACGGTGTCGGCGAGGCCCTGGATCGGGGCGCGCGACCGCTGCGCGTCGGCCACCATCTGGATGATTTGGGCGAGCAGGGTATCGCTGCCGACGCGATCGGCGCGCATAACGAAGGTGCCGGTGGTGTTTAGGGTGGCGCCGGTCAGCTGGTCTTGCGGCGATTTCTCGACCGGCATTGGTTCGCCGGTGATCATCGACTCGTCAACCGTGCTGTGGCCCTCGAGCAGCGTGCCGTCGACCGGCACCTTCTCGCCGGGACGGACGCGCAGGTGATTGCCGGGAAGCACCTCTTCGAGCGCGATATCGGCTTCGCTGCCGTCGTCGCGAACGAGGCGCGCGCGCCTCGGCGCCAGATCCAACAGCGCGCGGATCGCACTGCCCGTTCGTGAGCGAGCCCGCAACTCGAGGACCTGACCCAAAAGCACGAGGGCCACGATGACGGCCGCCGGCTCGAAATATACCGGAACCTGACCCTCCGGTGTGCGGAACGAAGGCGGGAAAATGCCGGGCGCGAGCGCCGCCGCGAGGCTGTATGCATAGGCGACACCGGTGCCGAGCGCGATCAATGTGAACATGTTGAGGCGCCGGCTGATGATCGATTTCCAACCCCGCTCGAAGAAGGGCCAGCCGCCCCACAGCACCGCCGGTGTGGCAAGCGCGATTTCCAGCCATACCGGTGAGCGCAGAGCACCGAAATCCCCGGCCATCGCCAGGGCCAACAGCGAGACTGACAGCCCCACGCAGACCCAGAACCGCCGCGTCATGTCGCGCAGCTCGGGATTGGCTTTGTCACTGCCGAAGGGCGTGACCGGTTCGAGCGCCATGCCGCAGATCGGGCAGCTGCCGGGCTCCGCTCGCTGAACCTGCGGGTGCATCGGGCAGGTCCAGACCTCACCCGTCGCCGCTCCCTGGGCGTGCTTGCGACCGGTTGGCGCCAGATAGCGTGTGGGTTCTTCCTCAAACCGCTCGCGGCA
>JAFASL010000484.1 GCA_019244535.1 Alphaproteobacteria bacterium | reverse complement strand
GCCGCACGAGCGCTTCCCGGAGCGGGAGCCGCTCCCGGCACACCTGCAGCGCAACGCCCCGCGCCGCAGGCGCCGGAGGGCCAAATGACCGAGACCCGCATTGCTGCGGTGGTCAACGACGAAGTGATTTCCGTCGGCGACCTCAGGTCACGCCTGAGAATGGTGATGCTTTCTTCGAATTTGACCGACTCGCCCGAAACCCGAGAGCGCGTCACCGCCCAGGTGTTGCGCACGATCGTCGATGAGAAGCTGCAGATGCAGGAAGCCAAACGGCAGAACATCACAGCGAGTGACGAAGAGGTCAACAAGGCGTTCGCACAGATCGAAAAACAAAACAACATGCAACCCGGGCAGCTCGATCAGGTTCTAAAGTCGCATGGCATCGATCGCGGCGCCCTCATTGATCAGCTGACCGCGTCAATCGTCTGGACGAAGCTGGTGCGGCGGCTGTTGTCCCAAACCAGTCTCGTATCCGAGGAGGAGATCGACTATGCGCTGAAACGCGCCAAGGAAACCGCGAACGAACCGCAAAGCCGCGTCGCCGAAATTTTTCTTGCTGTCGATAACCCACGGCAGGAGGACGATGTCAGGCGGCTCGCCGAACGCCTCATCGAGCAGATGCGCCAGGGAGCCCGGTTTTCGGCGGTCGCCCAGCAATTCTCGCAATCGGCAACCGCGGCCGTCGGGGGTGACATCGGCTGGGTGCGCGCGGAGCAGTTGAGCCCAGAGCTTGGCAAAACGGTCGCCCAGTTGCGGCCGGGGGAGCTATCAGCGCCGATCCGCACCGGGGCCGGTTATTATTTGCTGCTGGTTCTGGACCGCCGGTCCGGCGGTTCCGCTGGGCCCAGTGACAATCTCGTACACCTCGTCCAGATCGTCTTTCCCTTGCCGCCCCAGGCTACCGAGGCGGTGCGACGTGCTGCTATTGCCGAAGCTCAGAACGCCAAGACGAGTGCGAAGACTTGCGAGGAGTTATTGAAGATCGGCAAGGAAAAAGGATCGGCGCAGTTGTCCAGCGAAGGCCGCCTGCGCGTCGACCAGGTCGCTCCGGGGATGCGCAGCATCGTGCTGGGGCTGGAGGTCGGGCAGACCTCCCCGCCGATCGTGCAGAAAAACGGCGTCGGCGTGATCATGATGTGCGAGAAGGCGGCAGCGCCGAGCGCGCCGGCCGTACTGTCACGCGAGGAGGTCGCCGAAACGCTGATGCGGCAGCGATTGGATACGCTCGCGCGGCGCTACATGCGCGATCTGCGGCGTACCGCGTTCGTTGACGTCCGGGTTTAACGGCGATGGCGCCGCCGCTCGCGGTGACCCTGGGCGAGCCGGCCGGCATCGGTGAGGAGATTGTCCTCAAGGCGTGGCTTCAACACCGTGACGAGCTTCCCGCGTTTTATCTGGTCGGCGATCCGGATCACCTCGCTGCCCTCGCCCGGCAACTGGGCTGGGAGGTACCGGTCTGCCCCATCGACGCGCCGGAAGGTGCGCCGGCCGCGTTCAAAACGGCGCTTCCGGTCATCCCGGTCGGCAGAACCGTCCACGCCCGGCCCGGCCACCCCGATCCTGCCGACGCTCCCGCTATTCTCGCCGCGATCGAAATCGCCGTGCGTGACGTTAGCAAGGGCAGCGCCGCTGCGCTCGTAACCAACCCGATCCACAAGGACAGCCTCTATCGCGCAGGTTTCCGTCACCCGGGCCACACCGAATACCTCGCCGAGTTGGCAGGGGCTGACGAGGCGGCGATCATGATGTTGGTGTGTTCAGGGCTGCGCGTCGTGCCTGTGACGATCCATGTCGCCCTGCGCCGAGCAATCGAAATCCTGTCCACGGGAGCCATCGTCCATGCTGGACGCACCACGGATAAGGCGTTACGCCGGGATTTCGGCCTTGCTGCCCCGGTTCTGGCGGTCGCCGGGCTCAACCCGCACGCCGGAGAGGCGGGCAGTCTCGGCCGCGAGGAGATCGAGATGATCCAGCCGGCAATCGCCGAGTTGCGCGCCGCCGGGATAGATGCCCGAGGGCCGCTACCGCCCGACACGATGTTCCATACCGAGGCGCGCGGCGCCTACGACGCGGCGCTCTGCATGTACCACGACCAGGCGCTGATCCCGATCAAGACCATCGACTTCCACGGCGGCGTAAATGTGACATTGGGTCTGCCCTTTGTACGGACCTCGCCCGATCATGGCACGGCGTTCCCGATCGCCGGCCGTGGCATTGCGCGACCCGATAGTCTGATCGCAGCGCTGCGGCTGGCCGCCGAGATGGCCGGCAGGCGCTCGGCCCACTGAAAAGCGCACTCTCTCCGAATTCGCTCCCGCCGTTGCGCGCGGTCATCGCCAAGCATGGCATCGCCGCGCGCAAAAGCCTCGGGCAAAACTTCTTGTTGGATCTCAACCTCACCGGCCGGATCGCCCGCGCCGCGGGGCCGCTCGCCGATACGACAGTTGTCGAGATCGGATCCGGACCCGGCGCGCTGACCCGGGCTCTCCTCGCCTCAGGGGCGAAACATGTAGTCGCGATCGAGCGCGACGGGCGTTGCCTTGCCGCGCTTGCCGAGCTTGCCCCCGCTTTTCCGGGTCGCTTGGCGCTCATCGCCGGCGACGCCCTAGCGCTGGACCCGGTGGACCTGTCGCACGCTCCGCGCAAAATCGTCGCCAACTTGCCTTACAATGTCGCTACGCCGCTGCTGCTCGGCTGGCTCGATCGGATTACGGAATACGAGAGCTTGACCCTGATGTTCCAGCGCGAGGTTGCCGAACGGCTGACGGCGGCGCCGCGCAGCAAATCCTACGGGCGGCTATCAGTGCTGGTGCAATGGCTCACGGAACCGCAAATTCTTTTCGATGTACCGCCTCGCGCGTTCGTCCCGCCGCCGGCGGTGACGTCGAGCATCGTCCGGATTCTGCCGCGAGCCGAGCCGCTCGCACCCGCTGACAAGGGCGCGCTCGAACGGGTTACGGCGGCTGCATTCGGCCAACGCCGCAAAATGCTGCGAAGCAGCCTCAAAACCCTCGGCGTCCCCGTCGAGCAGTTGTTGAAGCAAGCCGCGGTTTCGCCGACTGCGCGCGCCGAGGAACTCACGGTCGCCGAGTTCTGCGCACTCGCGCGCCTTGCGGCAAAATTGATAGGGCATTGATTTGCGCCGGATAAGATATACAGTTGACCACCTGTATATCACCGGAGGTCATATGCAAGTGGCAAAATGGGGCAACAGCTTGGCAATCCGACTCCCTGCAGCTGTGGTCGAAGCGTTGCAGCTGAAGGAGGGCGATGAAATCGAAATCCACGTCGCCGACGGGCGTGAGTTCGGCGTGTCGCGCAAGCCCGGGCGGGCAGAGCTGCTGAAGCGGCTGCGAGCGTTTCGCGGCCGGCTCCCTCCCGATTTCAAGTTCGACCGCGAAGAGGCGAATGCCAGGTAACTTCTTCGACAGCAACGTGCTGTTGTATATCGCATCCGCTGATTCGGCCAAGTCGGATCGGGCCGAGAAACTGATAGGCGACGGCGGTGTGATCAGCGTCCAGGTGCTCAATGAGATTACTAGCGTCGCAAGACGAAAAATGACGCTGTCGTGGCCGGAAACGCGCGCGTTTTTGTCTCTAATACGTGGCCTGCTGACAGTCCAGTCTGTTACCGTCGAGGTTCACGAAAACGGGCTCGCTTTAGCCGAGCGCTACGGTCTTTCTGTCTACGATGCAATGATTGCCGCCTCGGCGCTGCGCGCCGACTGCAGCACGCTCTGGTCCGAAGATATGCAGAGCGGCATGTCGATAGAGGATCGGCTTACTATCGTCAATCCGTTTTCCGGCGAGGCCATGGTATAAAGACAGCACTGACAGATAACTAATGAAGCAGATTATAACTATTGCAGGTTCGATCGGATCTGGAAAATCGTCGACAGCGAAGGCCGTAGCTTCTGCACTCAAATTTAGGCATTTTTCGTCTGGTGATCTTTTCAGACAGATTGCCGCCGAGCGGGGTGAATCTATAGAAGCGATGAACATTTCAGCAGAAGTACAGCGCGACATCGATCTGAAAGTAGACGATTTGCTGCAAGAGATGTACTGCACAGAAGAGAAGCTCGCGATCGATTCGCGAATGGCTTGGCACTGGATGCCTGGCTCGTTCAAGGTGTTTCTGGTGCTTGATCCGGACACCGCTGCCAAACGGATTTTCAAACATTTGCGGCACGAAGGACGAACGAGCGAGGATGCGAGATCCGTGGAAGAGGTTCGCAACAGCATCGAGCGCCGCTTCGCCAGCGAGCAGAAGCGATACGCCGGGCTTTACGGGGTCAACCCGACCGATCCTCTAAATTTCGATATTGTGATCAACACGAGGCACAACGACTTGAAAACGGTGACCGCCATGCTGCTCGCCGCGTACCGCGCATGGCGGTTGGACGAGTAGGACCGTTGAGCCTGCCAAACTTATTCGATGTTCTGCACCTGCTCGCGGAATTGCTCGATCGCTGCTTTTAGTGAGAGACCTATTCGTGTCAGCTCGATATCGGCCGATTTCGAGCACAGCGTGTTGGCTTCGCGGTTCAATTCCTGACAGAGGAAATCCAGCCGGCGTCCAACGGCCTCGTCTTGCCGGAGGAGCCCGGCAGTCTGGTCGAAATGAGCGCGCAGACGCTCGATTTCCTCGCGGATGTCAGAGCGAACAACAAGCAGAGCCATCTCCTGAGCAACCCGCTCTTCCGGCACACCCGGGGCTAAGTCGGCGACATTCGCCAACATTGCCTGCAGCCGGTCACGAATCGCTTCCGGTTGCGCCGCCGCGCAAGCTGCTGCGGCCTCGACCAGCGCCGTCATGTCAG
The DNA here is from genome assembly GCA_019244535.1 of Alphaproteobacteria bacterium. Classification (GTDB taxonomy): domain Bacteria; phylum Pseudomonadota; class Alphaproteobacteria; order ATCC43930; family CGMCC-115725; genus AP-15. The sequence continues at coordinate 4,598 of JAFASL010000484.1, read as the reverse complement.
CAAGGTGGCATTGCAGTACGGCGGAGAGACGTGCGCCCTCCTCGGCTCTCGCGCGGTGCAGCTTATCGAGGGCAGTCTCCCAGCTGACGAGCACCGCCTGCCGGCGCTCTTCGAGCATGGCATCGGTTTCATCTTCGACGGTCTCCACAACGCCCCGCAAGGCGAGAAGTCCATCGATGCGGGGCGGCGCCGCCTCGATCTCACCCGCCAATTCGTTCATCAGGGCAACCAGCTGCGCCAATGTCTGGCGATTGACGCGCACCGCCGCAGGCTCGGTGCGGCTTACGCTGAGGCTGGCCGAAAAATTGCCGCGGCGGAAACGCCGTGCCAGCAGCGCGCGGAGCTGCGGCTCAAGTGAATCGAAACCCGGCGCAAGGCGCAGCCGTAAATCGAGCGACTTGCCGTTGACGCTCTTGACTTCCCAAACCCAACCAATGCCGAGCGCGTCGCCGTCCGCCCGGGCAAACCCCGTCATGCTGGCAATACCCACGACCGCCGCTCTCCCGCCTGTCGAGCCTCGGTTATACGATGTTAGCGAACCGCCTGATCCTTTTTCTCGTCCGGGATTACATGAACCGGTGCCGCACGTTCTTCGGCGGCGGCGCTGCGGCGGTATTGCGCTACGTTACGGCTGTGCTCGGCGAGGCTGGTAGCGAAAACATGGCCACCCGTCCCGTCGGCTACGAAATACAGCTCGTCGGTGAAGGCCGGTCGTGCCGCGGCGCGCAATGCAGCCAAGCCGGGGTTGTCGATAGGGCCGGGCGGCAGCCCTCGGGTCAAATAGGTATTGTATGGCGAGGGAATAGCGAGATCGGTTTGGGTTAACCTATGGTCGAGCTTCTTCGATCCCCGCTCGCTCAACGCGTAGATCACGGTCGGGTCCGATTGCAGTCGCATTCCCAGGCGCAACCGGTTGACGAATACCGCTGCGACCCGGGCCTGCTCGTCCTCACGGGAGGCTTCCTTTTCGACCAGCGAGGCAAGGATCAACAGCTCTCCGGGTGTTGTAAATGGCAAGTCCGGGCGTCTTTCCGCCCACACCTCGGCAAGCGCCCGCGCCATTGCCCGACGCATACGGTCGATCATTTCCTTCCGATGGTCGCCATGCTCGTAGAGATAGGTCTCCGGCATCAGCTCCCCTTCGGCAGGGGGTGGCCCGGGATCCCCCTCCAGAGCCGAGGCCGCCTGCACGAGTGTCAATATTTCCGCGCTGGTCAGGCCTTCCGGGATTGTCAGCCGGTGCTTGACGGTTTTGCCGCTGACGATGATGTCCATCGCCTCAAGCGGGCTCGTTCCGGCCGGGAACTCGTATTCACCTGCTCTCAATGCCGAACTCCGGCCCGAAAGCATCGCGCCTAGCTCAAAGGAGCGGGGGTGCCGGATGACGCCCTCTTCGGTCAGCAGCGAGGCAATATCGGAAACGCCCGTGCGAGCCGGGATCACGATCGTGCGCGGCTCCGTTAACGGTCCGGGCCCAGTCACGTCGCGGTATAGCCAGTAGCCAGTTCCTCCGAGGATCAATAGGACGAGCGATACCGCAAGCACCGCGCGAGCTAAGAGCCGGAAAAAGCTCCGCATCAGGCGCGGCCACCTAACTCGACAGCATGCGTTGAGCGCTCAAGGCGGCCCGGCAAAGATCAGCGAGGCGTTGGTGCCGCCAAAGCCGAAGGAATTGGACAACGCATAATTGACCCGGCGTTCTTTGGCTCGTTTCGGCACTAAATCAATGTCGCAGGAGGGCGATGGGTTGTCGAGATTGAGTGTGGGCGGGACGATCCCATTGCGAATCGCGAGAATAGCAAAGATCGCCTCGACGCTGCCGGCTGCGCCAAGCAAGTGGCCGATCGCGGATTTTGTCGAAGACATGGACAGCTCGTATGCATGACCGCCGAACAGCCGTTTCACGGCACCGAGCTCGATCTCGTCACCGAGCGGCGTCGATGTGCCGTGCGCATTGATGTAGTCGATGTTGTCCACCGGAATGCCGGCGCGTCGCAGCGCATTGCGCATCGAACGGAACGCGCCGTTACCGTCTTCGGAAGGGGCAGTGAGGTGGAATGCGTCGCTTGACATTCCATAGCCGATCACCTCGGCGTAGATCCTTGCGCCGCGCCGCCTAGCGTGCTGGTATTCCTCAAGTACCAGGATTCCGGCACCCTCGCCCATGACAAACCCGTCGCGTTCCTGGTCCCAGGGCCGGGAGGCCCGAGGCGGATCGTCGTTGAAAGCGGTGGACAGCGCCCGCGCTGACGCAAAGCCCGCCAGACCGAGACGGCAGACGGCCGCCTCCGTCCCCCCGCAAACCATTACATCGGCGTCGTCCAGCATGATCAGCCGCGCCGCGTCGCCGATCGCATGCGCGCCGGTCGAGCAAGCAGTCACTACGGCATGGTTCGGTCCGGTAAACCCAAAACGGATTGAGACATGTCCGGAAGCGAGGTTGATCAGGTTGGCGGGAATGAAAAACGGCGACAGGCGCCGCGGGCCACGCTCGTGCAAGGTCAACGCACCGTCGGTTATTCCCGGCAGCCCGCCGATGCCGGAGCCGATCATCACCCCGGTGCGCTCGCGTGCTTCTTCTTCTTGCGGAGCCCAGCCGGCATCCTCCACCGCCTGCGCGGCGGCGGCCAGCGCGTAGACGATAAACCCGTCCATCTTGCGCTGATCCTTGAGCGGTACCCAATCGTCAGGGTTAAATAACCCAGAGGCAGTTTCGCCGCGCGGCACTTGGGCAGCGATCTTCACCGGCAAGTCGGAAACATCGAACGACTGGATCGCGCGAACTCCCGATCCCCCCTCGACCAGACTTCTCCAGTTTCGCTCGAGACCGATGCCAAGGGGTGTCACCAGCCCCATGCCGGTCACAACGACGCGTCGCATCTCAACTGCTAACCGCGAATGGCGGGACCGCCGGATGGCATCCGACCTGGAACGGGGAATTTGGCAGAAGGCGGCTCAGCTGTGCGTTTCGATAAAGCTGACCGCATCCTTCACCGTCACAATCTTCTCAGCCGCGTCGTCTGGGATTTCGCAGCCGAACTCTTCCTCGAAGGCCATCACCAGCTCGACCGTGTCGAGGCTGTCGGCGCCGAGATCGTCGATAAAGCTGGCGTTTTCGGTTACCTTGGCCTCGTCGACGCCGAGGTGCTCGACGACAATCTTTTTGACCCGATCAGCGACGTCACTCATCCGTTCCTATCCTCAGTGGCTTGCGGGAAGTCGTCTTACGCACTAAGCGCCCCAGCGCTTCGAGCCGGCGGGCGCCGCCCTGTGGGACCGCGTCGAAGACAGAGTCACAGTGCGGTCACATAGCATGTTTCCCCGGCGCTGCAAATCGGCTGCTCCGGGATGCAATTCAACCGGGTCATACCATGACCATGCCGCCATTGATGTGCAAGGTTTGCCCGGTCACGTAGGCTGCTTCTGCGCTCGCCAGGTAAACGACCGCGGCCGCCACCTCCTCGGGCGCGCCGAACCGGCCGGTGGGAATCGCTTCGGCGAGCCGTTCGCGCTGCTGCGCCGTCAACTTATCCGTCATCGCCGTCACGATCAGGCCCGGCGCTACGCAGTTCACCGTAATGCCGCGCCCTCCTACCTCCGCGGCGATCGATTTTGACATGCCAATCATGGCCGCCTTTGCCGCGGCATAGTTCGCCTGCCCGGCATTGCCGCTCACCCCGACCACCGAGCTGATCCCGATGATGCGGCCATGGCGCCGGCGGACCATGCCCCGCAGTGCTGCGCGGGTCAGTCGGAATTGGGCGGTCAAATTGACCTGCAGAACCGACCCCCACTCCTCATCGCTCATCCGCAGCGCCAATGCATCGCGCGCGATGCCGGCGTTGTTGACGAGGATGTCTAACCGGCCCATCGCTGCCTCTGCGGCCTTGGCCAACCGCTCGGCTGCGGCAGGCTCGGTGAGATCGGCGACACAGACGTGAACTCGCGCCCCAAGCTCGCCTGCCAGTGCTTCGAGCGCCACGGAACGGGTACCCGCCAGCATGACCTCGGCGCCCTGCCGGTGCAGGGCTTTGGCAACCGCCCCGCCGATCCCGCCGGAGGCACCGGTCACCAATGCGGTTTGCCTGAACAGATCGAACAATCGTCAAACCTCCGTCCAATTGCACTGCCGGCGACGGCCCGAGCCGTTGCGGCGCGAGCGTTCATAGCTCCTTGATCAGAGCTGTGACTTCTTCCGGTGTGCCGACGGACCGCGCCGAGATATTGGGGGCGATGCGTTTGACCAATCCGGTCAGCACGCGGCCGGTACCGATTTCGACGATCTCTTCGACGCAATTCTGCTCGAAAAGGAGCATGCTCTCGCGCCACCGCACCATCGCGGTCACCTGCTCCACGAGCCCGCGCCTGATCCTGTCGGGGTCCAGGGTCGCAGTGGCGGAAACATTGGCGACGAGCGGTACTGAGGGCGACCGCAGCGTGATCCGGTCGAGGGCTTCTGACATGACCTCGGCGGCGGGGGCCATTAGCGGGGAATGAAATGGCGCGCTCACCGGGAGCGTGATCGAACGCCGCGCTCCATGCGCACGAGCTATAGCAATGGCCCGCTCGACGGCCCGACGATGGCCGCTTACGACGAC
>JAFASL010000402.1 GCA_019244535.1 Alphaproteobacteria bacterium | reverse complement strand
GCTCCGTCGTCGCCGGCGGGTCGTTGTTGCCGGTCACCAACTGCTTGCGGCCGTTGAGCCGCGCCAGCAGCTCCGCGACCACCGCCCGCGGCTGGCGGATCGCGAAATCACCGAGATGCCAGACTTCGTCGTCGGGTCCGACCGTCTCGTTCCACCGCTCGATCATTGCCTCGTTCATCGCCGCGACCGAGCGGAACGGCCGCCGATAAAGACCCAAAGCGCCGCCGTGCCCGAAATGGGTGTCGCTGACAAAAAAGACCGTCACATCCCAGATATCTAGACGGCCCCGCGCTGACGCAACCCGGCGATCGCATCCGCGTCATAGCCGAGCTCGCGCAGCACGGCGTCGGTATGCTCGCCCTGATCGGGGGTCGGGCGCAATTCGTCGGGCTGCGGATAACCGCTCATATGAATCGGCTGGCCGACGACCTTCTGCGGCCCGAGCGTCGGGTGACTGACCGGCTTGGCGATACCCAAATGCTGCACCTGCGGGTCGGCGAAGGTCTGGTCGATCGAATTGATCGGCCCGCACGGCACACCAGCCTTGTTCAGCCGCTCGACCCAATAGGCGTTCGGGTGCCGCCGGATCAGCTCGGCGAGATGCGCGTTGAGCGCCGGCCGGTTTTTGGCGCGCGCCGCGACCGTCGCGAAATCGGGATTGTCGGCGAGGTCCTTCGACCCGGCCACCTCGCAGAACCGCCGCCACAGATTGTCGCCCGAGGCGGCAATGTTGATGTAGCCGTCGGCGGTCTGAAACATTCCGGTGCCCGGCGATGTTGGGTGGAAGTTACCTTCCTGGCCGGGCACCTCGCCCTTGATCAGATAACGCGCCGCCTGGAAATCGAGCATAAAGATCTGCGCTTCGAGCAGCGAGGTGTGGACCCATTGCCCTTCGCCGGTGCGCTCGCGGTTGAGCAGCGCCAGCACGATGCCGTAGGCGAGCAGCAGGCCCGCCGAGGTGTCGTTGATTGCGATGCCGACGCGCACCGGGCCTTGTCCCGGAAGACCGGTGATCGACATGAGGCCGCCCATGCCTTGGGCGATCTGGTCGACGCCGGCGCGGCCGGCATAGGGCCCGTCCTGGCCGAAGCCGGAGATGCTGCCATAGACAATGCGCGGGTTGACCTTGCGGACGGCCTCGTAATCGATGCCGAGCCGGTGCTTCACGTCGGATTTGTAATTCTCGACGATGACATCGGCGCGTTCGGCCAGCTTCATAAAGATCGCATGACCCTCCTCGCTCTTGAGGTTCAACGTCATCGCCCGCTTGTTGCGGTGCAGGTTCTGGAAATCGGGCCCGTCGCGGCGGCTGCCGGTTGCGTCGACCAGCTCGCCGGTCGGCTCGATCTTGACGACCTGCGCGCCCCAATCGGCGAGCTGGCGCACCGCCGTCGGCCCGGCGCGGTGGGCCGTCAGGTCGATGACGCGGAAGTCGTTGAGGGGGAGTGCAGTCATTTGAAACTTCTCCAGAGAAAGCCCCTCACCCCACCCTCTCCCCGCAAGCGGGGCGAGGAAGGCACCGTGACCCCTCGCCCCGCTTGCGGGGAGAGGGAGGGGCCCGCGCAGCGGGAGGGTGAGGGGCAGCAGGTGACGGGCATGGTTGTGCTCAAACCGCCGGGCGGGAGCGGATCTCGTCGGGGATCTTGCGCGGCAGGAACTGGCCGTCGCTGAGGCTGGCGTGGAACTGGCCGTTCTCGACGACGATCTTGCCGCGCAGGATCGTCATGCTCGGCCAGGCGGCGACCTCGTGGCCCTCCCACGGCGTGTAGTCGGTCTCGTGCAGATCCTCTTTGCGGATCACGCGCCGCGAGCGCGGGTCGAGCAAGACGATGTCGGCGTCCGAGCCGACCGCCAATGCGCCTTTGCGCGGGTAGAGACCCATGATGCGCGCTGCATTGGCCGAGGTGAGGCCGACAAAATCGGCGAGGCTGTAGCCGCGCTTCTCGACCATGTGCGTGTACATCAGCGCGACGCGCGGCTCGACCCCGGAGTTGCCGCCGGTCGTGTCGTCGATACGCCGGCCCTGCAATTTGACCTTGAGCGGGCAGCATACCTCGTCGGTAGCGATCGCCTGGATCGCGCCGTAGTTCGTCGCCGACCACAACGCCTGCTGA
>JAFASL010000385.1 GCA_019244535.1 Alphaproteobacteria bacterium | reverse complement strand
CGCTGCGCCGCCGGACCGGCAGCGTCAGCTTCGCGCTGTTCTTTATTCTTTTGATCGGGCTGCCGGTGCTGGCGGCGACCGTACAGAACCACACCATCAACTTGTTGGACGCGTTCTATCGCTCTGGGGCGCTGGTCTTCGGCGGCGGTCACGTGGTGCTGCCGCTGCTGCAACAGGAAGTCGTTCCGCCCGGCTGGATCAGCAACGACGGTTTCCTGGCGGGCTACGGGGCGGCGCAAGCGGTGCCTGGTCCGCTGTTCACTTTTGCGGCCTATCTGGGAACCGCCATGCAACCCGCGCCCAACGGTTTGATCGGCGGCCTCATCTGCCTGATCGCGATTTTCCTGCCCTCGTTCCTGCTTCTGTTTGGCGCGCTTCCGTACTGGACTGACCTGCGCAAGCGCAGCGACATTCAGTCGGCGCTCAGGGGCGTCAACGCCGCTGTGGTCGGCCTCCTCCTCGCCGCGCTCTACACGCCGGTTTGGACCAGTGCCATCAATGGGCCGGCCGATTTTGCGGTCGGCCTCGTGGCGTTTCTGCTGCTTGTCTTCTGGAAGACACCGCCTTGGCTTGTTGTCGTCCTCGGGGCGCTGGCGCGCAGCGCAATCGCGGGCTTTGCATAGGAGCGTTCATGCGTCGTTTGCCGCTGCTCTTCATTGTTTGCTGTGCGCTTTGGAATGAGCCCACTCTCGCAGCAGAACCCGCCCCCTGGCCGTCCGCGCTCCCGGTCTACGACCACATCGTCCTCGTCGTCGAGGAGAACAAGGATTTCGATCAAATTCTTGGCGATCAGTCGGCAGCGCCGTATCTGCGCCAACTCGCCAGTGAAGGCGCCGTGTTCAATCAGATGTTTGCCGAGGAGCATTTCAGTCAAGGCAACTATTTCTGGCTGTTCTCCGGGAGCAATCACAACGTCGGTTTCTTCGATGAGGTGCCGAGCAAGGCAAACCACGCCCGCTACCCTTTCACGGCCAGCAATCTCGGCGAGCAGCTGATCAAAAAAAGCCTCACCTTCAAGGGCTATTCGGAAAGCCTGCCGGAGATCGGCTATGCCGGCGTGATCGGTCCGGAAAACTGCGCCAAGGTCGACTGCGTCTATGCGCGCAAGCACGTCCCGTGGATCAGCTTTGCGAACGTGCCAAACGGCAGCACGGTCGAGACCTCATCCAACCTGCGCTTCGCGGACTTCCCCGCCGATTTCGACAAGCTGCCCACGGTCGCATTTGTGATTCCGAACTTGCTCAACGACATGCACAATGGCGCGCCGGCCCAGAGCATCCCGACCGGCGACAACTGGCTCAAGCAACATTTCGATGCGTATTACCAGTGGGCCAAGAGCCACAACAGTTTGTTGATCGTCACATTCGATGAGAACGACGACACGTTCGGCTACGCCGGGTTGACCACGCCGTTCGCCAATCCGGGCACCACCTACCCGCCGGCCAACCGGCTCGGTCAGCTTCTGCTCGATCTGCGCAATCGCGTGGTGACCATCTTCGCCGGCGCGCATATTCGGCCCGGAACATACCCGGAAGGACGCGGGGTCACCCACGTGAATATGCTGCGCACCATCGAGGCGATGTACGGATTGGCGAAGTCCGGCGGCCAGCAACCCAATGCCGCCGGACTCGGAATCACGAATGAAAAGATCATCACCGACGTGTTCGAGCCGGTGCGCTGATTTGATTGCTATGAGGCGATGATGCAGGACGAGCGGCCGCGCGATTTTGCTTCGTAGAGCGCAACGTCGGCGGCCGCCAGCAGGCTCACCATGTCGCGGCCGTGCTGCGGGGCGAGCGCAATGCCGATGCAAGCGCCCACTGCGGGCGCAAGACCGTCGCCCAGATCGAGCGGCGCCGACAGATCCACGATCAAGCGTTCGGCGAACGTCAGCGCGCCGCCCCGATCAACAACTGCGGAGAACACCACGAACTCGTCGCCGCCGACACGCGCGGCGGCATCATCGGCGCGCACCAGATTCTTGAGCCGTTCGGCGAGTTTCTGCAGCAACCGATCACCGATCGCATGCCCGTGCCTGTCGTTGACCGCCTTGAACCCGTC
>JAFASL010000318.1 GCA_019244535.1 Alphaproteobacteria bacterium | reverse complement strand
GTCGAGCAACGCGCAGCACTGGCGGCGAGATACGCCTCGAAGCGGAGCCAGACGGTTGGTACACCGAGACCCACTGTCACACCCTCCGCCTCGAACAGCTCATAAAGGCTTTGCCCATCGAGCCGCGGGCCGGGCAGCACGAGCTTCGCCCCGTTCATCGGCGCCGTATAGGCGGTTCCCCAGCCGCAGGCGTGAAACAGCGGCACGACCGGGCACACTGTATCGCGCGCCGACAACGGGATCGCATCCGGGAGCGAGATCCCGAACGCATGCAGGACGGTCGAGCGGTGGCTGTATAGCGCGCCTTTGGGGTTGCCGGTCGTCCCGGAGGTGTAGCAAAGCGCAGCGGCGCTCCGCTCGTCGAATTCCGGCCACTCGAAATCCGCGTTCTCCGCGGCAATCAGCACCTCGTAGCAAGGAAGGCGCGACAGGCCGGCCGCGGGCTCGCCGCCCTCTTCGGTCATCCACACGATCCGGCACTCTGCGGGAAGATGCGGCGCCAGTCGCTCAAGCAATGGCGCAAAGCTCGTGTCGACGAAGAGCAGGCGGTCCGCGGCATGATTTATGATATAGATGATCTGCTCGTCGAAGAGCCGCGGGTTGATTGTATGGCAGACCGCACCGATGCCCGAGATCGCGTAATAAAGCTCGAAGTGGCGGAACGTGTTCCACGCCAACGTGGCAACCCGGTCGCCGCCTCCGATCTCGAGCCGCTGCAACGCGCGAGCCAACTTCTTGGACCGGCGTTCCGCTTCGGAATAACTATAGCGGTGGATCCCGCCCTCGACAGTTCGCGAAACGATTTGCGTATCGCGATGATAGATGGCGGCATGCTTGATTATTGCCGAGATCAGGAGCGGCCGCTCCATCATCAAACCCTGCATCGTCCACCCCGGTGCGCGACACTCATAATACTTGTCGAGAAAGGATCTTTGTTCCGCCCTGTGGCGACTTGCAAGCCGCGCCGCTGCGGATATGCGAAAGCACACAGACCATGCCTATAGAACTCGCTGCGGTCGAATATGGCGCGGGGTCGCCTGTAGCCATTCAGCACGGACTGTTCGGCTCCAGCCGCAACTGGCGGTCGATCGCCCAGCATCTCGCCGCGCGCCACCGTGTTATCGCTTTTGATCTGCGCAATCACGGCGCCTCGCCCTGGGCGGACGGCATGTCCTACAGCGAAATGGTCGAGGATTTGCGAGCGTCGCTGCGCAGCCGTGGAATTCAGCGCACCGCGTTGATCGGGCACAGCATGGGTGGCAAGGCCGCGATGCTGATGGCGCTGCTCCATCCCGAAGAGGTCGATCGGCTAGTTGTCGTCGACATCGCCCCGGCCGACAATCCGCCCACCCTCCTCGGCTACATCCGCGCGATGCGGACGGTCGACCTCAACGGCGCGACGCGGCGCAGCGAGGCGGATGCCCAACTCGCTGGAGCCGTCCCCGATCCCGCCGAACGCGCCTTCTTGCTGCAGAACCTGATAATCGGCGACAAGTCCGCGCGCTGGCGACTGAATCTGGAGGCGCTCGAGCGGGACTTCCCGAAGATCGTCGGCTTTCCGGATCTCTCCGATGACATTGTCTTTTGCGGGCCGACACTATTCGTTGCCGGCGACCGCTCCAACTACATCAGGCGGGAACACGAGCCTGCGATCCGGCAGCGCTTCCCGCAGGCCCGCATCATCCGCATCGAAGGCGCCGGCCACTGGGTTCACGCCGAGCGGCCGCAGGCATTTCTGGAGACCGTCGCCCCTTTCCTGGCCGGCGCGGGCTAGTCCGGCAACGCTGGTGCCTTGGCGGCTTGCCCGCCGCCGGGATTTTCGCTACACCCTCGCCCGGCCATAGCCAGGGCGCGTAGCTCAGCGGGAGAGCACTACGTTGACATCGTAGGGGTCACTGGTTCAATCCCAGTCGCGCCCACCATTGTTTTCAACAAGTCAGATCACTACCGGTAACCGCTGCGCCCGGCGTCGCGGCCATTGCTCATCATATGGTCATCGCGAGGCCGCGTTCCGCCTCCGCCCGCGTCTCCCCGGGTCACGCCACCCTAGCCGCCCCTCGCGCGCCTAAGCGCCTCGGGGCATTCCCTGTTCCCCCCCGGCGGCCTCCGCGGGATCGCCCCGCCCCTCTTGGCCCTGGCCATGGCCCTGACCTGCCCCTCTCACGCGCGCGAATGTCGGCGCCCGCTCCGCACCCGAGCCATTCGCCCGGACCGCCCCGCCCGAACCTCGCCCAAGCCCCGGAAGCCCAGATCACGAGGCCAAGCGCGGGTTTCGGATCCCATCTCCCCCTTGCCTGAGACCGGGTGCCGGGGGATATCCTCCCACCGGGTGGCGGGTCCTATCTGGCCTCGGCGGGGGACCCGGACAGACCCTAATCCGGCGATTGTGCAGAAAATTCGTGGGGTTTCCGCATTCCGCTCCGTCATCCGGCGTTGGATTTCAACCGCACACCGGACGGCATCGGCCACACTTGCGAACTCGGCAGGAACCCCATCGCCGGTGTTCTTTACGATCCGGCCCCTGTGTTCCTCAATCTTCGGGTTTATCAACTCCCCCAGATGCGCTTTGAGGCGCTCGTGTGTCCCCTCCTGACCGGATCAGGATGCTGGTTCGATTGTGACAAATCGCTGGCCAGCACACTGGAACCGGGTCAGGATCGGGCGGGGGCTCATGAAGAAAGGGAGATCCACGATGCGCGCACCCTGGACCGTCTCAGCAATTGCGGCCATCTCTTTCGCCGTATCGGCATCCGCCCAACAGAGCAACCAGAGCACACGGCAGGAAATCGAACGGCTAGTCGCCACTTATGCCGAAAAGTTCAACAAGCAAGATTTTGCCGGAATTGCTGGCCTCTATACGACCGATGGTGCGCTGGTCTCGCAGGCTCCAAACGTCGTCAAGACCGGACCCCAAGAGATCGAGCAGAATTATCAAAGCGCCTTCAAATCGGGCGTCAACCACTTAGAATTAACAGTCGATCAGGTTTCGCCGTTGGGAACAGACGTGGCGATCTCAATGGGCGAATACCATCTTACCGGCCAGGGCCAAAATGGCCCCATAAAGGTGGATGGCCATTGGACTGGCGTCGATGTGCACGCAGGGGGTACCTGGAAAATCCGGCTCGCGACAGCTTTTCCGAACCCGCCGCCGGCGGCGAGCAGTGCCGCGGCAATGCCATCGGGACCGACGAGATAATTTAAGAAAGGCCGGGGTAGGTCCATTAGGGAACCTCTGCAAAACCCTCCGCCAATGGCCGTGTATAATGCAGTGGGGTGGATTGCTGCATTGGGCTGGGGATGAGGCAGTTGCCGTTGACGAGGTTTTGAGCGCTACGCCAAGAAGGGATAATGGCGACGATTACGAAACCACGCCCGTCGAGGGCACTTTCGACGCTCGGGCACCCCAGTAGCCAAGCGGCGAAAACGGGCCAAAAATTTGAGATTACAGCACTTAGGAAGCGCTTCCGAGCCATTTCCACCCCGCCAAAATTCGAGGCTCTTCGACGTATTGCCCGGAAGGCATTCCGATCGCGGGCCTAGGAGGTTGTTTAACCTCGAACCAAGTGCGGGCCTGGAAGAGAAGGGGCTGAGGGCCGTCGCCTGCCAGCCCTAGTGGGCGACCCATCGCGTTCGGCTCCTAGGTAACGAGCCAGACGCCCGTCGCCGTGTGCTTCAGCACGGCCCGCACGAGGCCAAACGGGTGGGGAGAATAGGGCGTTGCGTGTCGCGCATGCTCGCATTCCCGGAACCGAAGTAATGCAGCCAGCCCTCCGCAAGCCCGGCATATTCAGCGCGTCGCAACGCCGGAGCGAACATGGGAAGCCGCGCTTGGTTCCAAGCCGAGGCCCTCTCCGCACTGCGGGAGCAAAGCCGCAGAGGCGGGTGTTCCCCGATCCAAGAAGCTATGGAAAGGATTGGTCGATTGCTAGCATCGGTTTCGCCGCCTCGCGCTCAGCAACCCGGGACCCCCGAGCCTCCGGGGATCCCGCCGCAACCTCCACCCGATCCGACAGCACCGCCGCCTTACGAGGACCCCCCTTCACCCATCCCGATACCGCGGCCAGATCCGCCCCCCGACGTGATTGACGACCCGCCGCCGCGGCCCAACGCCTCGCAAGTTGTCTGACCCCAGCCCTCGCGATTTCTCGCCGCGGCGCGGTTGCATTTGGGCACCTGCCTTGCTCCTCGTGCTTGCCGTCCTTATCGCGGCGGCGGTTCTTGTCGCGCAGCATCGGTTTCCGCTTCACACCAACCCGCCCGTACCGGCTAGAACTGCGCCGCCTCAAATCAAGTAAGGGATGGTAAATGTTCCGAGCAGTCGCCATTCCTAATCGTCCGGCATCACGCCAACGCCGCCGTATAACCCAGCCAATGCTGTCTAGGCCTGTGAACCCGGCAGCGCGAGGGCAAGAAATTTCGTTGGAGGACAAGTCAAGCCAATACACTAAACATCTGGTTAATATCAGTCATTTGACACGTGTGCCGGAACCGGCAAAACGAAAATACTGTTTGGATTATCAGTCCCTCCCGGGCTAAGGAGACCTGAAACGCATGCAATGGATTGTTGATCATTGGTTTGAAATTACGACCACAATATTGCTCGCCATTATTGCGGTTAATACGCTCGACGGGAAATGGAACAATTCCACAATCGTCGAACAGCTGAACGACCTCATTCGCGGCTTGTCTTCGCGTGCTCGGCGCGACACCGTGCTCCGCAGCCGTCCCCCTTCAGGGGGCCAGAGCGAAAATCAGTGAAGACGCGTTAGGCCCCGCGCAGTACGAGCGCTGCCTCCGCCACTTGATCCAAACGACCGCACGCCCGCCTTCCGCACGCGCGGCACCGAAATCCCCCCTCACGTCGAAGAACCCTCGCGTAGAGGTTTAGTCCCAGCCTCTGCAGTGTCTCCGCCCTCGGCCTTCAGCAGGGCAATATGGTGAGGCCGGGGAATCAACAGCTCAGTAGGTCCCCCAGCCCTGCAAATCGAGGGGCTCGCAGATTTGCACAACCCGGGAACTAAAGGGACAAGCCAGCGTATGTCGTGAGGCGGTCTTCCCGGGCATTGCGTCCGCAGTCTGATACGACTTTTTGCAGATTGGAAATCACCATGCTGAAAAACCTGGCGATAGTTTTCGGTCTAATAGCGGGCTTATCGGCTTGCGCCGCCCCCCCATACCCGAATGCCGGGTATGGCTACAACGAACCCGCCTATTACGGACCGGTCTATTATGGCCCCGGCTACTACCCGCCACACGCCAGCCAACATGGCACGGTGCAATAAAAAGGGATAGCTGGTGCTTGGGTTTGCTGTTGTGTGCGTCAAGTTCAGCAAATCGGTCATGGAAGGGGGACT
>JAFASL010000233.1 GCA_019244535.1 Alphaproteobacteria bacterium | reverse complement strand
CTACTTCTCGTCGTATTCCTGGGAGATGTCGCGGTTCGTATAGTCCGGCAGCATGCCTGCCGAAGCCAAGCTGATCAAGGCGCAGACCAGGATATAAACAGCGATGGCGTAGCCGGATTTGAACTGAGCGAACAGCGCAGTAGCAATCAACGGCGCGGGGCCGCCGGCGACGACCGAAGCCAGCTGATAGCCGATCGAGGCGCCGCTGTAGCGCAGCCGGCCGGTAAAGCACTCGGCGATCAATGCCGCCTGCGGGCCGTACATCATATCGTGGGGGATTAGGGACAGCACGATCGCGAGAAAGATCCACCCCGGTACAAGTGTGTTGAGCAGAGCAAAATAGATGAAGCCGAACACTCCGGTTACCGCCGCGCCGAGCAGATACATGCGTTTGCGGCCGATCCGATCCGACAGGTGGCCCGAAAACGGTATCGAGAAGAATGAGACGACCGCGGCGGTGAGAACGGCAGTGAGCAGCAGATTGCGCGAGACCCCGAGGATCGTGGTCCCATACGTGAAAACAAAGGCGGTGAAGATGTAGAACGGCGCTTGCTCCCCCATTCGCGCGAGCGCGGTGAGGAGGATCTCCTTGGGCTGCCGCTTGATCACCTCGAGGGCTGGGGTTTTCTCGACCCGGTTCTCCGCGACCAGACGAGAAAAGGTTGGCGTCTCGAGAATGCCGAGGCGAATGTAAAGTCCGATCCCGACCAGCAAGATGCTCAGGAAGAATGGGATGCGCCATCCCCACTCGAGGAACTGATTCCCGGAAATCTGGCTGAACACCAGCGCCACCAGATTCGCCAGGAACAACCCAGCCGGGACGCCGAATTGCGGCCAGGAGGCGATAAAGCCGCGGTGATGGTCGGAACGCGCCCATTCCATCGACAAGAGCACCGAACCACCCCATTCGCCCCCGACCCCGACACCCTGGATAAAGCGCAGGACGGTCAGGATGATCGCACCCCAGATGCCGATCTGTGCATAAGTCGGTACGAACGCCACGAGGAAGGTTGCGATCCCCATCAGTAAAAGGGTCGCGATCAACGCTGCTTTTCGTCCGATGCGATCCCCGTAGTGGCCGAAAATCGCCGCCCCTACCGGGCGCGCGACAAACCCAACCGCGTAAATGGCGAATGCCTGCAAGGTGCCGACCAGCGGGTCCGACTCCGGAAAGTACAGTTTCGCGAAAACCAGGCCGGTTACAGTGCTGTACAGAAAGAAGTCATACCACTCTATCGTGGTCCCGATCGTGCTGGCGATTACCGCGCGCCGCAACTGTACGCGGTGCTCGATCTCGGTAAGCGCGCCCGCCGAAATGTCCGCTGCCGTCATCGTCCCTCCCGAACCTCGGCCTTGGCGACCGCTCCGAACATCGTTTGAAGCCGATCGATAATGGCGGAAGTCACTGTAATTTCCAATCCGCGCGCCTCAGTTCGGGGCTTTCCGTCACACTACCGCGGCCAGCAAAGCAATTCCCACGACGACCGATCCGCCGCCCGCGATCACCCCGATCGAACGCCCCTCGAAGTAACTGATGGAAACATCCGCGTCGGCCTTGGCTCTCAGGGGCAAAGCGGCGGAGAGCGCCCAGACCATCACCCCAAGAACAACAAGCGCTGATCCGCAACGTCTCTTGAGAGATCTGGACCAGGATCGGCGAAACATTTTTTCGTCTCCTCCCGAGCGCTCTGAAACCGGCTAGATTCCTATCGCGCGTGCCGCAGGGAAGCAAATGACTCAGTGCCGACGCTCCCCGGCCGGGGCCTAGCCTCGCTCTTGCTGGAAAACCCGATCGGGCGCATTCTGGTTCGACGCAAAACGGAGGGAACCCATGCCGCGCATTAAGCATATCGCGCTGACCACAAAGGATCCCGAGAAGGTGGCGGCGTTCTACAAGGAAGCCTTTGGAATGCAGGAGATCCGCCGGGCTCCGAACGGCGCTGTGTTTCTGACCGATGGCTACCTCAACCTGGCGATCCTCAACTGGAAGACGGAAAAATCCGCCGATGTCGGGGCCAATGGCCCAAACTATAGCGGCATCCATCACTTTGGCTTTGAGGTCGAGGACCTTGAAGAGGCGGCGACGAATTTGGAGCGCGCGCAAGGCAAGCGGCTCGAGGAAAAACCGGGGCTGGATATGGAGATGGCTGCCGGCGGCCATCGTAATTTCGAGATGAAATGGTCCGGCCCCGACGGCGTTGTAATCGACATTTCGCATACGGGGTGGGAAACGAGAGCCAAATAAACAGGTTTGGGAGGAAACGATGGCCGAGAATTTCACGATTTGCGCCGGCACCATCGGCACCGGAGCTTGGCTCAGCCCCAACGGCGGTGAAAGCTGGCGGCAGGTGCGCACCGGGTTGTGGGCGGAGAGCCGCGTGTTCAGCCTCGCGGTGCATCCAAGCCAGCCGCGGACGCTTGTTGCCGGCGCGGATGACGGCATTTACCGCAGCGAGGATGGCGGGGAGCATTTCGAACGGCTGGACTCGCCAATGAACGCTTTGCATGTTTGGAAAGTCGCGTTCGACCCAACGGACCCCGAGATTATCTTCGCGGGGACCAGACCGGCTTTGCTCTTCAGGTCAACCGATGGCGGACGCCATTGGGACAAGCTCCGGGCCGAGATGACAGAAGAGTGTCCCAATGTGCGCGTTCCGCGGGTCACCGCGCTGACCGTTGATCCATCGGATCACCGCACGGTGTGGGCCGGAATCGAGGTCGACGGGGTGCGGTGCAGCCACGATGGCGGCGAAACCTGGACCCGGGTGGCGGGGATCACTGACCCGGACATCCACGACACGGCGGTCAGCATCAATGGCGCCAAGACGGTGCTGACGAGCACCCCGCGCGAGATTTTTGCCAGCACCGATGGCGGCGAGAGCTGGCGAGGCTTGGGGGTCGGCAAGCATTTTCGTTTGCCGTATTGCCGCAGCCTCGCGCTAAAGGCCGACAATCCCGAAACCCTGTTCGTCGCCACCGGCGACGGCGCCCTCGGCAGCACGGGCGCCATCCAGCGCTCCAAGGACGGCGGACAGAGCTGGCAGGCACTGCCGTTGCCCGTCGAACCAAACTCCCCGATCTGGTCTTTTGCAACCCATCGGGCCAACCCGGAGCGCATACTCGCCTGCAGCCACTATGGGGAAATATTCGTCAGCGAGGATGCAGGTGATTCCTGGATCAAAACACGCCGCGAATTCAGCGAGATCCGCGCCTTGGCCTGGACGCCCAATCGATAAGGCCACGTAACAGGCGTTGACGGCGCGGCCGAGAAGGCTGACAGTTCGGGAAATGATCCTTGCATCAGGAAGGCCCGTATTTGCTCTTCGCCCGCCGCCGACAGACCAAAGGATCAGGCAGCGCGCCGCGGGAATTGTCATGACCAGGAGGGAATCATATGCCTAATGACTTAGCACCCGGCAGCAGCGGCCAGGCCGGCGTTGCGCAACGCGGCGCCTTGCACGGCGTCCGGGTGGTGGACCTGACACAATTCGAGGCAGGGACCTCGTTGACGCAGACCTTGGCATGGCTCGGGGCCGAGGTGATCAAAGTCGAGGAGCCAACCAAGGGAGAGCAGGGCCGCGGCGCCTCGACCGACAAAAAGGGCGTCGACTCGCATTATTTTATGCTGCTCAACGCCAACAAGCGCAGCGTCACGGCCAATCTGAAGACTGAGAAGGGCCGGGCACTATTGCGCGGGCTGATCGAGAAGGCCGACGTGTTTGCCGAGAATTTCGCGCCCGGTGTGATCGAACGGCTCGGCTTCGGCTACGACGTGGTGCGCGAGATCAATCCGCGGATCATCTACGCGCAGGTCAAGGGCTTCGGACAGGACGGCCCTTACAAGAGCTTTCTCGCCTTCGACATGATCGCGCAGGCGACCGGAGGCGCGATGTCGATCACCGGCGAGCCCGACGGACGGCCGATCAAGCCCGGGCTGACGATCGGCGACACCGGAACCGGGCTGCACGGGGCGATCGGTGTGCTTGCCGCGCTGTACCAACGCCAGTTTACCGGCGAGGGCCAGCGCATCCAGCTGGCAATGCAGGAATGCGTCATCAATTACGGCCGCATCTCCTACGCTGCCCAGGCGCTCTGGGGCAAAGCCGCGCCGCGGATGGGTAATCAGAGCATCATGGGCACCAATTCGCCGAGCGAGACCTACAAGTGCAAAGGCGATGGGCCGAACGACTATTGCTATATCTATACCTCGCGCGCCAACCCGCAGCATTGGGAGCGGCTTTTAAAAATCATGGGCCGCGAAGACCTGATCGGCGATGCGCGGTTCGACAGCCCGCAAGAGCGGTTCAAGAACCGGCATTTGGTCGATGAAATGATCGCCCAATGGACGATCCATCACGACAAGATGGAAGTCATGCAGCGGCTCGGCGAGCAGGGCATACCCGCCGGCGCGATCATGGACACGATGGAACTGTCGAATGATCCCGAGCTGAACCGCCGCGAGATCTTTGTTACCGTCAAGCACCCGGTGCGCGGCGATTTCAAGATGCCGGGCTGGCCCGTAAAGATGAGCAACTCGCAAGTGCCGATCACGGCTGCGCCGCTGCTCGGCGCCGACACCGACGAAGTCTATGGCAAGCTGCTTGGCCTCTCGAAGGACGAGTTGGCCGCCTTGCACGAAGAAAAGATCATCTGACCCGCCCCTCCCTCTCCGCCCTCGAGGGCGGAGAGGGAAACTCAAAAAACCAGGACAATGGCCACGAGCACGGTTCCAACGCTCGGTGCGGCAGTACCGCTCGCTCCCGCTCCGCGATGGGAGCCGGCTACGAGCTATCCGGACCCAGCGATCCGCACGCTCGATCCGCGCTTCGAGAACATCAAGCCGCCGTTCAATGCCGCTGTCGAGCGCCTGGCATCCGGCTTTCGGTGGGCCGAGGGGCCGGTCTGGTTCGGCGACGGCCGCTATCTGTTATGGAGCGACATTCCCAACAACCGCATCATGCGGTGGGATGAGGGGACAGGCGTAACCAGCATTTTCCGCAAGCCCTCGAACCATGCCAATGGCAATACCCGCGACCGGCAGGGGCGGCTGGTGACCTGTGAACATGAAGGCCGGCGGGTGACGCGCACCGAATATGACGGCTCGATTACCGTCATTCTCGACCGGTTCGATGGCAAGCGGCTCAATTCGCCGAATGACGTGGTGGTCAAATCCGACAGTTCGATCTGGTTTACCGACCCGCCATTTGGAATCCTCGGCAATTACGAGGGCGAACAGGCGGCGCCCGAACTACCGACCAATGTCTATCGTGTAGACGGCAGAACCGGCGCCGCGACAGTCGTTACGGGCGACATCAACGGACCCAATGGCCTGTGTTTTTCGCCCGACGAAAGCAGCCTCTATATCGTCGAGTCGCGAGCGCGGCCGCGGCTGATCAGTGTTTTTGATGTCGTCGAGGACGGAACAAAGCTCGCCAATCGGCGCGTCTTCATCAATGCCGGCGACGGCACGCCGGACGGTTTCCGTTGCGACAGCGCCGGCAATCTGTGGTGCGGATGGGGGATGACGCCGGGGCTCAACGGGGTTGCCGTTTTCGCCCCCGATGCGACGATGATCGGCCACATCGGCCTCCCCGAACGCTGCGCCAATCTGTGTTTTGGTGGGCGCAAACGGAACCGCCTCTTCATGGCGGCGAGCCAATCGATCTATTCGGTTTATGTAAATACCCAGGGCGTGGCGGGCGGCTGACCCTCTTTGCATCTGGCGCGATCGGCAATTTCGATTTAACCTCCCGCATTCAACCAGTGGGAGGGACAGATGAGACGATTTCTCCTCGCGAGCCTGTTGCTTGCGGTTGCCGCTTGCGCCCAGCAACCGCCCCCGCCGCCGGTGGCC
>JAFASL010000226.1 GCA_019244535.1 Alphaproteobacteria bacterium | reverse complement strand
ACGCCTCCACGGCCCCGCGCGTTGCCGCTGTACTGCGGGAGTATGCAACAAAGGATCGCCGTATCAGGATAGTCTCGCGGCCAAAGAACGGAGGGATTTCACGGGCGACTAACAGCGCCATCGAGATCGCGACCGGCGAGTTCATCGCCTTCCTGGACTACGATGACGTGCTGCCCCCTCATGCCCTCTACATGGTGGCTCGTGAGATCGCGCATGATCCCCAGCTTGATATAATTTATTCCGACGAGGATAAGATCGGCCCGCGTGGCAGCCGCTATGACCCGCATTTCAAGAGCGATTGGAATCCGGATCTGTTTCTGCGACAAAACATGATTTGCCATCTCGGCGTCTACCGAGCGGCGCTGGTGCGGGAGGTGGGAGGCCTGCGCTCGGAATTCGACGGCAGCCAGGATTACGACCTCGCGCTGCGGATTATCGAGCGGACGCAGCCGCGTAATATCCGGCACATTCCAAATGTCCTTTATCATTGGCGTGCCGCTGCCGGTTCCACGGCCAAAGCTGTCGGCGAGAAGCCCCATGCGCCGGAAGCGGCGCGACGCGCCGTCGCCGATCACTTCCGCCGACAAAATATCCGCGCCGACACGGCAGTGACGCCGAACTCGCCCTTTCTTGAAGTCTCCTATCCACTGGATGATGAGCCGTCTGTCAGCATCATCGTGCCAACCAGGGATCGAATCGATCTGCTGTCGCGCTCCGTTAAAGGCATTCTCGAGCGCACCCGTTATCGAAACCTGGAGCTGATGATCGTTGACAACCGCAGTGAGAGGGCGGCCACACGTGCTTATCTTGACGAAGTCGCGCTCGATTCGCGCGTGCGGGTGTTTTTTTACGATGAACCCTTCAATTTTTCGCTGCTCAACAACTGGGCGGCACGGCGGGCTGCCGGCCAGGTGCTGCTTTTCCTGAACAACGATACTGAAGTCATCGGCGCCGATTGGTTGCGGCATCTCGTCGCCAACGCCTGCCGCCCCGAGGTCGGGGCGGTCGGCGGGAAGCTCCTCTACCCCACCGGTCGGGTCCAGCACGCCGGCGTCATTCTGGGTATCGGCGGCGTGGCGGGGCATGTTTATCTCGGCCGGCAGCGCAACGAACCTGGCTATTTCAGCCGGGCTGTATTGCAGCAGAACCTGTCGGCGGTGACGGCCGCTTGTCTCGCAATGCGCCGGGACGTGTTCTACGAGATCGGCGGCTTCAACGGCGACCTGCGGGTGGCCTTCAACGATGTCGACCTCTGCCTGCGGCTTCGCGAGCGAGGGTATCTGATTGTCTGGACCCCGATGGCAGAGCTCTATCATCACGAATCCGCCACCCGCGGATCGGACCTGGTGGGCGCGCGGCATCAGGAATTCGCGCGGGAGTTCGAGTATATGCGCGCGAAATGGGGGTGGGCGCTTGACCGTGATCCTTATTTCAATCCCAACCTGTCTTTACACGACTTGTCTGTTAGCCTGGCGTTCCCACCGACAATTGACAAACCGTGGCGGCCCAGTAGGCAATGGTTTGTGGGTACGGCCGAAGAGGATCGAATTCCTCAGACGCATTTACTGCCCGGGCGGAGCGACCGCATAGTCTGACGCAGTCATTGGCTTCACGCCTCATCTGCGGCATACCCCAGTAGCGAAAACCCGCATCTATAGCTTTGTTTGTAGGCCAATTTGAAGTACGGTGCGGCACACTGTAAGCGCCGGGGGATCCAATGTATTGCGCGCTGAATGACGGTCGATACTGGTGTAACACTCCTGTGGCTACCGAAAATCGCATCCGGGCTGGCGCAGATGCCGCGATGGGCTATCCTCGCTTCGGAATGATCGGCCTCTTGCAGCTGCTCGGCGGATTGCTCGTCGGACTGTTCAGATCGCATGCGGCTCGCGAGGCCGAGATGGCGTTTATCCGGCATCAGCTTCTTGTGTTGAAGCGGTTGGCGCCAGCAAGGCTCAGGCTGCGCACTGCAGATCGCCTGATCTTCGTCTGGCTCTATCGGCTGTTCCCTTCCTTGCTCGAAGCCGCAGTTGTCTTCAAGCCTGAGACGCTGGTGCGTTGGCATCGGCGCGGCTTCCGTCTGTACTGGCGTTGGAAATCGCGCCGTCGTGTCGGCAGGCCTGCGGTTCCAGCCGACATCCGCGATCTGATCCGGACAATCAGCCGCGACAACCCGCTGTGGGGTGCGCCGCGCATTCATGGCGAGCTGCTGAAACTTGGTATCGACATCGCCCAGTCGACGGTCGCCAAGTACATGTCACGGCGTCGCAGCCCGCGCTCTCCGGGCTGGCAGGCTTTCCTGCGCAATCACACCGCCCACATCGCCGGCGTCGATCTGTTCGTCGTTCCGACGATCGGGTTCAAACTGCTCTACGGGCTGGTCATCCTGCGTCTGGAGCGGCGACGGCTCGTTTGGACCGGTGTGACGGCAAATCCAACCGCCGAGTGGATCGCCCGGCAGATCACCGAAGCATTCCCATGGGATGAGGCACCGCGGTACCTCATCCGAGACCGCGACACCTCGTATGGCGCCGCGGTCACCCGACGGCTGCAAGCCATGGGCATTCGCGACCGGCCGATTACGCCACGCTCACCGTGGCAGAACGGTCATGTCGAACGGCTTATCGGCTCGATCCGACGCGAGTGCCTCGACCATGTTGTGGTGTTGGGCGAAAGGCATCTCCGCCACCTGTTGGCGAATTACGCGACCTACTACAATGGGGTGCGCACGCACCTTGCGCTCGAGAAGGATACCCCGCTCCATCGCCCTGTGCAGACAGTCGGGCGCATCGCATCAGTCACTTGGCTTGGAGGTCTTCATCGGCACTACCTTCGGATGGCATAATCGGTAGGCACAGGACCGGAACCTCTAGCGCGGACAGCACCGCCGCCGCTTTTCGAGTCCGAGACCGTTTGCCAGCAACACATACCCTTCTTTTTGTGGGTCTGAGTTGCGTTCACAGCGGATTCGCCGCTATCAGCAGAAGAGCGGGTGCTCGGCTGTCTTCCGTGAAGCCAGAGGATGACGGTGGCCGTCTGAGGTCTCGCCGGCCGTGTCACTTCAGATGGCCGACGAGGTGCTTGTTCATCTCGAACATCGTCACCTTGTCCTTGCCAAAGATTTTTCGGAGCTTGTCATCGGCCAGGATTTCGCGGCGATTCTCCGGGTTCTGCAGGTTGTGCGAGCGGATGTACTCCCACATCTTGCTCACCACCTGGCCCCGGGGCAGGGGGCCCGAGCCGACCACCGCGGCGAGCTCCTCCGACGGCTGTAGCGGTTTCTGCAGAGCGTTCGCCTTGCCTCCTCTGCCCTTCTTCTCCGGCGTTTTGGTCGGCATCGCTTCTCCTCCAAGGTTGTGGCGTCGCGCGCCTCGCGTCGGGTTTGGGCCGGCGGCGGTTCTACTCGCGGCGGAGACGAGGTCATCACCGGGCCGAACCCTTGACCCGTACCGCAGGTACGTTTCTTACCAGCAACTCCGAAGCCCCGCAGTATTAGCCGGGGGTTTTCGCCGACGCGAACCCTATTTGCAGTTACTGCCGAATCTGCCGGTTCCGGGGCTGGGCGCTGATCGCGGCCGGCGAATCGCCTAACCCTTCTCCTTCGTGGCGAGCCGCGAATTGACTGCACTTCCAGGCCTTTGTCACAATCCTAACGCATCCGCTCGGGCGGCGGGCTGGCCCGCACGGCAGCACTCGTTCTGACGCTTTCAGGCAGATGCCGCCGCCGCCTGGGCGATATCGCGATCTCCGCAAGAAGGTTTCGGATTAGCGATCTACTCTGCCGCGATGCGCTCCCAGATGATTTCGCGGTGTTCCTCGCCCTCACCGGTCCGCCGCGGCGGCGGAATAACAATCATGCGCTCGCCCGATCGTCTCGCCAGATCTCCAACATCCGTGCTGGCCCGCGCGATGCGCTGCCGCCGTGCACGACCTTCCCTGAGGAGGCTCGCGGTTCCGCCGGTCGAAACGGTGGGCTCCTCCAGCGGAGAGGCGGGCGTGCCCGCGCATTCCTATTCGGCACGGGGCATTGCCGAGGTGCTGGGCCAGCTGCTCACCGACCGCGGTTTTGAGTTTGCTGTCGAGCGCGCCGTGTTCGCCAGCGTCCTGCATCGGCTGTTCGTCTCGGGCTCGGATCGCAGCTGCGAGAAATGGATGGCCGACTACCAGATCACCGGGATCGA
>JAFASL010000627.1 GCA_019244535.1 Alphaproteobacteria bacterium | reverse complement strand
GGTTGGCTCGCCGACCGGATCGGCCGCAAGACGCCGCTGATGATCTCGATCCTGTGGTATTCGATTTGCAACTTCATCGCCGGGTTTTCACCCGCGTTCTGGTTTCTGTTTCTATTCCGCGCGTTGCTGGGGATCGGCATGGGCGCCGAATGGCCGGCCGGTGCGGCGCTCGCGATGGAATCCTGGCCGGCGCGCTCTCGCGGCTTTATGAGCGGGCTGCTGCAGGGCTCGTGGAGTCTGGGGTTCCTCCTGGCCAGCCTGGTCTATGGCCTGTTGTTCAACACTATCGGGTGGCGCGGGTTGTTGATGATCGGGGTGCTCCCGGCGCTGTCGGTCGTCTATGTGCGCTTCTTTGTAAAGGAGCCGCCGGTGTGGGAGGAGAACCGGCGGCGCCAGCGCGCCGAACAGCGCGAGGTCCATGCACCGCTGTTCAACATCTTCAAGCCCGGCCTGCTCGGCAACACCTTGACTGCCTGCTGGTGGATGGCGAGCAGCTTCCTGGTTTACTATTCGATCAATGCGCTGTTCGCGACGCATCTGCAAAAAGACCTGAACTTGAGCCCCGCGCTGGTGGCGACCCCGGTTGCGCTGGCGAACCTCGCGGCATTTCTTGCGCAGGGTTTCTGGGGCTGGTTTGCGGACCGCTACGGCCGCCGGTGGTCGATGATCATTCCCGCTGCGATCGCAATCTTTGTGGCGCCACTCTATCTGCTGACCACCGACTTTACGTGGATTGCGATCGGTTTCGTCCTGCAGGGTTTTTTCGGCCAGGCGATCTATGGCCAGAACCCGGCCTACCTCTCGGAACGCTTCCCGACCGAGGTCCGTGCTACGGCGAGCGCCTTCTGCTACCACCAGGGGGCGATCTTCGGCGGGTTTGTTCCGCTCGTGCTGACTTGGTTCGCCAGCCATTACGAACTAGGCTTTGCGATCCCGATGCTGGTCGGCACCTGCGTCGGCGCGGCGAGCTTTGTGATTGCGCTGCTTCTCGGTCCGGAAACCAAGGGAAAAGTGCTTATGCCCGATCTTGTGGTGGCCTGACCCTATGGACATGAGCAATGGGAGCAGTCTCACTTGCGCCTTTCTCACCATTGTGATGGCGCTACCGGTAAGTGCGCGGTCGCCGCCAGCGCCCAAGAATACGACGAACGCTTTCGACGGGACCTATGTCGGAGTCTCCGCTGAAAACAACAGCCACGCGAATACCCTAGCCGGGATCGGGCGCGCCCCGGCGGTTATGCCGGGGGCAGATCGTGCCTGGATTTTCGCGCTCCGGCCACACTGACTATCACCAATGGCCTCGCTCGGGTCAAATGGGCCGAAAGCACGCTCGAAGGACAAGTGACGCCGCAAGGCGCGCTGACGATGTCCACCGGATACGGCCAGCCGTTCGATGGTCGCATCGATGATCAGCACATGGTCAAGGGCCAAGTCGTCGGATCCTGCGCGTACACCTTGACTTGGCGAAAGCAGGGTTGACCGCCGCCTGCTCATCCCGGCGGCAGCGGGCCGTTTCCTACACCCCGAATGGCACGCCATAGGCGCTCCGGGGTGGCGGGCATTTCGATGTGACGAATGCCGAGCGGCGAGAGCGCGTCGGCGAGGGCATTGGCGACGGCAGGGAGGGCGCCGACGTTGCCTGCTTCCCCGGCGCCTTTGACGCCAAGTGGGTTGGTCTCGGTCGGCACCGGGTTGCTGTCGCAATGGATCGCCGAAAGATCGCCCGCGCGCGGCATCGCATAATCCATGAAGGAGCCGGTCTGGAGCTGGCCCGAGGCGGGGTCGAAGCGGATGTCTTCCATTAGTACCTGACCCACACCCTGCGCGATGCCGCCGCAGATCTGCCCCTCGAGCAACAGCGGGTTCATGACGGTGCCGACATCGTCGACGACGCTGTAGCTCAGGATTTCGACCTCGCCGGTCTCGGCGTCGATTTCCAGCTCGCAGATGTGGCAGCCATTCGGGAAATTCTGTTCCTTGCAGCTGAAGGTGGCGCCGGCGATCAGGCCGAGGTCCGCCCCCTCGGGCAGGTTTTCCGGGTTTAACGACTCGCTGGCGATCTCGCCGATCGTGAGCGTGCGGTTGGAGTTCGGCGTTGAAAAGAAACCGTCATCAAAACGGATCTCCTCGGGAGAGGCCCCGAGGATCGAGGCGGCAATCGCGGTCGCCTTGGTAACGATCTTCTCAGTCGCAAGATGGACTGCCGAACCGCCGAGAGCCGCCGAACGCGACCCGCCGGTGCCTTCGCCGATTGCCACCTTGTCAGTATCGCCCTGGACGTAATGCACTTGATCCGGATGGATACCGAGCCGGTCGCACAGCAATTGCTTGTAGACCGTCTCGTGCCCCTGGCCCTGCGTGATCGAGCCCGAGAGCAAGGTGACGGTGCCCGTCCGGTCGAAGCGGACCTCCGCCGCTTCGAAGCCGCCTGCCGCGGCCCGCTCGATCGTGTTGGAGATCCCAAAGCCGCGCAATTTGCCGCGTCCGCGCGCTTCGGAACGGCGCTCCTCGAAGCCCGCGAAATCGGCCAGTTCGAGCGCCATATCGAGGCCTTTCTCGAACTCGCCGCAATCGTAGGTAAAGGTAAGACCCGATTTGAACGGCATCGCCTCGGGCGGGATCGTGTTGCGCCGGCGCAATTCAACAGGGTCGATGCCGAGCTCGGCGGCGGCGAGATCGACCATCCGCTCAATCACATAAGCCGCCTCGGGGCGGCCATTTCCGCGGTAGGCCCGCATCGGATTGGTGTTGGTGTAGATGGCGGTCACGTCGGCGAATACCGCCGGCGTGCGGTAGACCCCGGCCAAAGTCCCGAGATTGGCGACAAAAGCGTTGGAGCCGGCTTGCGGATACGCGCCGACCGCCGCGATTGTGCGCACGCGCAGGCCGAGAAAATGGCCTTCGCGGTCGAGCGCCAACTCCGCCTCGGTGATGTTGTCGCGGGCCTGGGCGTCGGCGAGAAAGGCTTCCGAGCGGGTGCTCGTCCATTTGACGGGCCGGCCGGTCAGTTTCGAGCCAAGCAACACAAGCGTGACCTCAGGGTATATCGCCGATTTCATGCCGAAGCTGCCGCCAATGTCGCCGGCGATGACGCGCACCTTGCTTTCGGCGATTTTGAGGATCTGCCGTGCCAGCTCCGAGCGATAGGCGTGCGTCCGCTGCAGGGTTGTATAAATCGTGTAGTGGTCGGCCGCGCGGTTGTAGTCCCCTATACAGCCCCGCGGCTCCATTGTCGCCGCAGTCACCCGATTGATGACGAATTTGTACCGCACGACATGCGCGGCGCCGGCGAAAGCGGCATCGGTTGCCGTCTTGTCGCCTTCGAGATAGACAAAAGAAACGTTGTCCGGTGCATCGTCCCAGACGCGGGGTGCGCCCGGCGCCAGCGCATCCGCCGTGGAGACGATCGCTGGCAGCGGTTCATATTCGATGGAGATCAACTCCGCCGCATCCATCGCCTGTGACGCACTCTCGGCTACGACAAAGGCCACGTAATCCCCGACCCACCGCACCCGGTTATTCACCAATGCCGGGTAGCGCGGCCGATAGGCGGGCGAACCATCGCGCCGCTTGTTTCCTGCGGCCGTAGGCAAGTCGCCCCAGCCCGAGGCTTCCCAATCCGCGCCGGTGAGCACCGCGAGCACGCCGGGCGAGGTTTTGGCGGCAGCGGTGTCGATCGAAAGAACCCGCGCGTGCGCGTGCGGCGACCGCAATACATGGCCAAACGCCATGCGCGGCAAGACCATGTCGTCGACATAGCGGCCGCCGCCGCGCAACAGCCGCGGGTCCTCGAAACGCGGCACCGTCTGCCCCAACGCAAACTCACCCATGCCTCATTCTCCCGATGCCGGTCGTCATCGAAACGGGTTGACGATCGCGACCCCCCTCGACCTCCTGGCCGTGGCTCATGTCTTCTGAATAGAGCTCGCGCCACCCAAGGCGCGAGCCGCCGCAATGATCGCGCTGTCCCAGTAGGAAAATCCGTACGCCGCTGTGATTTCCAGTGTGCCGGCGAGCATCGAGAGAGTGATCTCCTGGACCCTAAATCGGGTCCAGGCGGTAGTAAGCCCTACGGCGGTCTCGTGAGGCAACGGGCGGGGCCGCGACGCCCGCGTCGCCTGGACATGGAATTCCTGGAGCACCTGAACCGGCAACGTGCCATCGTCCCGACCCAACAGAGCGATGGCTCGCTTCCCGCTTGAGAGCGTCAGCCGGATTCCGGCTCATCGAATAGCGCAGGATCTTCGAATCGAGAAAGTGCGGCACTACTCATGCGCCGCGGCGGTGAAGATCGTCGCGCGAAAGTCGGTCGGACGCATCGAAATCCGTGATGCGCTCGCGCAATTCTCGCTCCTGGCGCTTTAGTCGCTCGGCTTCACTTTCACCCGAGCCGAGATCGAGAAGGAAGCGCTTCACCAATGCCGAGACGGACGTGTCGCGTTGGGCTGCTATCATGCGAGCACGGCGATAGGTTTCGTCGTCGATTGAGGATGTAAGGTTTTCATAGTTCCACCGCAGCCGCTATGTCAACGGGATCCACTTATGCCGGCTCGGCGGACGCGGTACTCCACTCGGAGGAGCTCGCGTTCGCTGTTTTCGCTGTTATTTGCAGCAAAAATACAGCGAGCGATCGCGTGGCTTCCGTACAATCGCTGGACCTCGGGCGATGTCGTGTTTGCAAGAGCAGCATGGATGCCAACTGTTCCGTGTGGCGCTTGTAGTAAACAGAATTAAAATATCA
>JAFASL010000891.1 GCA_019244535.1 Alphaproteobacteria bacterium | reverse complement strand
CGTTCCCCGACGTAATAGCCAAAGGTGCCCATGAGCGCCGCGGCAAAGGCATTACCGATCGCCAGATAACGGGCGTTGCGGCCGAGCCTTTCGCCAAGCACGCTGTGGCCGACCAACGCGAGGCTCAATGCTGCGATCGCAGGACCTAAGACGGAGCTGGCAAACGCGTGTAATACCTCCGCCACCGCGATCGGCAACAGGGCCGGCCAGAGCGCGATTGCGAGGGCGCTCGCCATGATCGCCACAATCGCCGCGCCGGCGGCCGCTCGCTTGCTGCGTACGGCATCGACCAAAATTCCGCCGGGCACCTGGCTGACCATCCCGGCGACAGTGCCGGCGCTTAGCGCGGCGCCGATCGCGCCCTGGGTCCAGCCGACCCCCGTGAGATAGACTGAAATGAAGGGTCCAAATCCGGTTTGAAAGTTCGCGACAAAGAAGTTCAACCAATCGAGGCCCCGCAAACTGCGGGTCATCGGCTCGCCGGCGGGTCGCGTCCGCGACCCGATCCACGACGGCGATCGCGTGATCGTCACGAGCTGCGTCACCGGCTGGGATCGGCGGCGGGCTCGTGCGGGGCCGGTTGCGGCTGTGCCACCACCGGAATTGGCTTGTCGGACTCGGCGGATTTGTATTCGGGCGCGGCCTTCAGCTGCTCACGATCGAGATCCAGAGCGATTGCATTCTTCTTCTCTCCCAGATCAAAGCGCAGCGCGCTCCAGCTGATTGCGATTTTTCGGGATCCGACACCAAGGAATCCGCCGAAGTCGATGACAGCTGCGTGCGGTTCCCCTTTTTCGTCGAACAGCACGTCGACGATGCGCCCCATATCCTCGCCTTTCGCGCTCAGCACGTCCTTCCCTAAGATCCGGAAGAGGTGGTCTCGCGGGAAATAGTCGAGGCTGGCGCCGTTCAACGCCGTACCGCCGGCTGCCTGATCGGCCGGAGCACCAGATGGAGTCTGCGCCGCTGCTAAGCCCACAAAAAATGTACCTGCTATGATCGTACTGCCGCCGAGAAGAGATAGTCGCCGACCATTAAAGGAAAGATTGCGAATCCGGGGCATGCAACACTCCCCTCTCGGACACAATCCGGTACGTGTATGAGTTACCCGTAGGCCGAAATGAGCCTTTGATAGACCCTTATGTAGTCTTCCGCCATTCGCGTTGCGGTGAATCGTTGCTCGAATACAGCGCGCACGACTGTTCGGTCTAGCACGGGAAGCTTCTCGGCTGCGCGCGCGGCCTCCGCCTCGTCGTCGACTACGAAACCGGTTACCCCATCGTCAACCACTTCAGCCACCGAACCGTTGCGTACCGCGATGACCGGGGTCCCGCAAGCCATCGCTTCGATCATCACCAGGCCGAACGGCTCCTGCCAAGCGATCGGGAACAGCAGGCCGGCGGCGTTGCCCAGAAAATCAGACTTCTGGTGCTCGGCGATCTCGCCGACAAACTCGACATGTGGTTGGGCAAGGAGCGGCTCGATTTCCGCACTAAAGTATTCGCGGTCGACGCGGTCGATCTTCGCCGCGATTTTGAGCTTCATGCCTGCCTGAGCCGCGATGCGGATCGCGCGGTCCGGCGCCTTCTCGGGTGAAATGCGGCCGAGAAACGCCAGGTAGCCGCCAGCCCCGTCTCCCGGCGATAACAACTGCTCCGGCAGTCCGTGATAGACGGTTGCGACGTACCGCGCCTCGGGTAGCGGCTCACGCTGCGAGTCCGATATCGACACCACCGGCAGGTTGGGAAACGCGTTGTACACCAGCTTTAGCTCGGGCAAATCCAAACGGCCGTGCAGCGTGGCGAGGAACGGCACGCCGGTTCGGGCCAAAACCGGATATGCCAAGTAGTCGCAATGCAGATGAACCACGTCGAATTCGGGCGCGCGTTGTGCGACCATCTCGAGCATGGCGACGAGTGGAGCGACGTGGTCGCGGATCGTCGGATCGAGCCGAAGCGCCTGAGGGTAAGCGGCTTCAAGACGCGCTGCGGTGACGCTGTCCCCACTCGCGAACAAGCTCACCTCATGGCCCATTGCCGCGAGTTCATCCGTCAAATAGGCGACAATCCGTTCTGTTCCGCCGTAAAGCTTGGGAGGAACCGCCTCCATCAGGGGCGCAATTTGAGCAATCCGCATGCTCGTTCCTTTTGTCCAGAAGCCTCGAATAGCAACTCACAAGAGATAACGTTGAGGCGCAGTCGATAAGTCGTTGCCGCTGCGCGGCGCTGTGTCGCAGCACTACAACATTCGCCGGTACATACAGCTAATTGGGAGGTCAAATGTTCATTCCACCCCCTAGGCCGACTTTTAGCGCGGCTGACTTGCTGGGAACGAGCATCTGGCAGGGAATAGTTAGCGGAGCATCAGCGTTCAGGGACAAATCCGCCAGCGATCGCCGAGAATGCCCACCGCGTTCCGGTTGGGGATCCAGCGCGCGCAATGCGATAGTTGGGGGAGATGCCGCCGATGAGCGGCGTTTCCTCGAGAATTGAGGACAGTAGCCGATGATGTTCGTCAGAGCGATGCGGGCGATTGCGGCGAGATGGCATGGAGTGGAGAGTTTTTCGACTGCCCCGCTGAGGCTCGTAGATTTCACGAGCAGCGCAAATGCCGATCGCGAAGGCACGCCCGGCGCGGCCGAATTTCCACACCGGCCGATGGCATTTCTGTTCCACTACATAAAGCGGCGCCCTTGGTTGCATATTGCGGCGCTCCTATCCGTCGTAGGGGCTGCATCTTTCGCCTGCGTCGCGCAATTCGGCCTCAAACTGATTGTCGATGCGATGGCCGCCGGGCCACAGCAAATCACCCGGGTTTGGTGGGCACTGGCCTTTTTTGCTACGCTGCTTGCGGGAGAAAGCGTGCTGTGGCGTTGCGGAAGCTGGTTCGGCTACCGCGCTATTCTCGTTGACAAGGCCGAGGCCAAGCTCGACCTGTTCAACCATCTAATTGGCCATAGCAGCCGATATTTTTCCGACCGCCTGGGCGGATCTCTTGCGAACCGCATCTCCTCGACGGGGGATTCCGTCCAGCAGGTGTTCTCAGCCGTGCTGTTCAACATTGCCCCGGTCTGCGCCGACTTCTGTGCCGCTTTGGCAATGCTGGCCACGGTGGAGTGGCACCTGGTCGCAGCTTTATTCGGATTTGTATTTGTCGCGGCAGGCACCCTCATCCGGCTCAGCCAACGTGGCATGCCGCGGCACCGCTTTCACGCCGATCGTGCTGCCGAAGTCGGCGGGGAACTGGTCGACGTGCTCTCCAACATCTGGGTGGTCAAAGCCTTCTCGGCGCGCGCACGGGAGCGCGGCCGCTTCGAGCGGCTTCTGAGGATCGAGCAGGACGCGCATCGCGACAGTGTGATGTATGTCGAGCGCATGCGCGTGCTGCACGATCTTGCCCTTTGGCTGATGGCCGGCGGCATGCTTGCCTGGACAT
Organism: Alphaproteobacteria bacterium; assembly: GCA_019244535.1. Taxonomy (GTDB): domain Bacteria; phylum Pseudomonadota; class Alphaproteobacteria; order ATCC43930; family CGMCC-115725; genus AP-15. The sequence goes on along the minus strand of JAFASL010000891.1, from coordinate 5,571 downwards.
TGCACCTCTGGAGCCAAGGACGTGTTACTCCCGGTGATGTGATCCTGACCCTGGCAATGGCATTCCGGATCCTGCACGGGTCGCGAGATCTCGCCTTTGCGTTGGTCAATGCGACGCAATTCATCGCGCGCATCGCGGATTCGATCCAGGTGATCGGCGAGAACCACCGGGTGGTCGACAAGCCCGGAGCGCGGCCGTTGGTCCATCTTGGGGGCAGTATAGAATTCGACGACGTCGACTTCTCTTATCCCACTGGGCACCGAGTGTTTGACCGGTTTAACCTCCGTATCGAGCCGGGGCAACGCGTTGGCCTTGTCGGACCCTCGGGAGCGGGCAAGTCTACACTGATTGGCCTGGTGCAGCGGTTGGCCGATATCGACGGTGGGCGGATCCTGATCGACGATCAGGATATTCGCTCGATGACGCAGGACAGTCTGCGCGCCGCTATTGCCGTCGTCCCGCAGGACATCTTGCTGTTTCATCGTTCGGCGCTGGAAAACATACGCTACGCCAAGCCCGAAGCGACAGACGATGAGGTCTTGGCCGCTGCGAGAGCGGCGCGGTGCGACGACTTTATTCGGGCGCTGCCGGAAGGCTACGACACGATTGTCGGCGAGCGCGGCATGAAGCTCTCGGGCGGTCAGCGGCAGCGGCTGGGGATTGCTCGCGCCCTCTTAAAAGACGCCCCGATCGTCGTGCTCGACGAGGCGACCTCGGCGCTCGACAGTGCCTCCGAAATCGAGATCCAGCGTGCGCTCGAGGTGTTGATGCGCGGCCGCACTGTGCTGGCGATCGCCCACCGCCTTTCGACGGTCTCGAAATTCGACCGTGTCATCGTGATGCAACAAGGTCGCATCATCGAGGATGACGATCCGGCAGAGTTGCGGCGGCGCCGCGGACTTTTCGACCGCATGTGCCGGCTGCAAGAGGACAATGTCGTCCAGCTCGCTAGCTGAGCTCCGGTAAAAATTAGCCCGCCCGCAGCGAGGGCGGCGGGCGGGCTCGTCGGCTCGGGGGCTAGGCGTGAGCGCGGTAGTAGGTGTTGCGCAGCACGCGGCCGGGGAGGGCGCCGGTGTGCTTGCCGTTCTCCATCAAGGCTTCGCCGTTGACGATCGTCGCCGTGATGCCGGCCGCCGGCTCCTTCATTCGCCAGCCACCGGCTGGGAAGTCGTGCACGACACTCTCCGGTAGCGGGCGCACGATGTCCGGATCGAAGATCACGATGTCGGCCGCCATGCCGGGCCGGATCAGCCCGCGATCATAGAGACCCAGCGCCGAGGCGGAGTCGAAGGTCAGCCGCCGGACTGCGTGTTCGAGCGTCATAACATGCTTTTCGCGCACCCACTCGCTGAGCAGGCGCGTGCTGTAGCCGTAGCCGCCGTGGAATTGCACATGCGCGCCGCCGTCCGACAGACCGACGATGGCGTTCGGGTAGGTGAGTATCTTCGCCATCGCCTCGTCGTCGACATTGTTCTCCGACTGCATGAAGCCGGTGTCGAGGTTTTCTTCCACGACGAGATCGAGGAACGCGTCGATGACCCGTTTGTTCTGCTCCTTGGCGATCTGGCCGATCGTCTTGCCCTTCAGCCCCTGGTTCTTCTCCAGCACCGGGCTCTCGACCCACATGTAATTGTACCACTCCCGCGAGTAGCCAGCGGCTGGCACCTCGACTTTGTGCTCGACGACTTCCTCGTGCAGTTTCTGCCGGACCGCCGGATCGGCATAGGACCGCAATTTCTCCTCGTCGGAGGACAACAGGATCGGATGCCAGGTCGGCGAACCGCGGAACACCTGGCAGTTGCGCATCGTGAACGACTGCGTGACGCGGTTCGGGCTGCACAGCGGATACGCCCGGATCCCGGCCTTCGAGGTCTCTTCGACCCGTGCCATATGCTTCTTCCACGCCTCGGGCTCACGCACCGTCTGACCGAGATTATTGTAGATGACGGTGCGGCCGGTGGCCTCCGACAACCGGGCCATCAGCCCGTCCTTCAGCTCGGCGGCGCGGCCGCCGCCGGACTGGATGATGCCGGTGCCCATCTCGCGCAATACGTCGCCGAGCGCGAAAATCTCCTTCTCCTCGGCCCAGAGCGCCGGGATATGGACCCCCTGCGGGTCATAATGACCCTTGTTGCGCGACACCGACAGGCCGAGTGCCCCGCCTTTCATGCCATCGCGCACGACGTCCTGCATCTTCTTGATTTCGTCGTCGGTCGCGGCGCGCTTCTGGCTCTCGTCGCCCATCACGTAATAGCGCACCGTCGAATGACCGATCAGATTGCCGACATTGACGCCGAGGTTCTGGTCGAGCCGGTCCATGTATTGCGGGATCGTCTCCCAATCGACCTCGACCGTGTTGAGCACGTCCATCGGGATCGCTTCGACATAGGACAGGAACTCGGCGACCCGCTTCGCGCTTCCCGGGCGGACCGGGGCCAAAGCCAGCGAGCAATTCCCAAAGACGACCGTGGTGCAGCCGTGGTCGGGCGAGAACGAGCACAGCGGGTCCCAGGTGACCTGCGCGTCGTAGTGGCAGTGGTTGTCGACAAAACCCGGCGCGACCACCTGCCCCGCGGCGTCGATCGTGCGCTTGGCAGGACCGCTGAGCTTACCGATCTCGGCAATCTTGCCGTTTTTGATCCCGACATCACCCCGAAAAGCGGGCATTCCGGACCCGTCGACGATCCGGCCATTCTTGATCAGCAGATCATACGCCATTGCTGCCCCTTTCTTGGTTCAGATCACAACCCTCACCGTGTACTCGAACCAAATGTAGCACCGGGCAATTGGCCCACCCATGCGAAATGCGGCGAATGAAAGAGCTTTCCCGCACAATTATGCATGCCCGCGAACTCAGCCTAACCGCTCGAGTTCGTCGATGAAGCCGCTGATTATCGACAGGCCCTTCGACCAGAAGGACGGGTCCGCCGCGTCGAGGCCGAACGGCGCGAGCAGTTCGCGATGCCGCATCGTGCCGCCGGCCCGTAGCATTTCCAAATAGCGCTCCGAGAAGCCCTGATGCGCATCCTGATAAACCGCGTAAAGCGAGTTAACCAGGCAATCGCCGAACGCATACGCGTACACGTAGAACGGTGTGTGGATGAAATGCGGGATGTAGGACCAGTAATGGCGATAGAGACCATCGAGGCGCAATGCCGGGCCGAGGCTCTCGCGCTGCACAGCGAGCCAGATCTCGCCGAGGCGGTCCGGCGTCAGCTCGGCCTCCCGCCGCTCATCGTGTACCCGCTCCTCGAATGTGGCAAAGGCTATCTGCCGCACGACCGTGTTCAGCATGTCCTCGACCTTGCCGGCGAGCATGATTTTGCGCCGACGCGGATCGCTTTCGCGCGCGAGCAATGCGCGGAAGGTCAGCATCTCGCCGAACACCGAGGCGGTTTCGGCCAAGGTCAACGGCGTGTCGGCCATCAGATAACCCTGGCGGTTGGCAAGTAGCTGGTGCACGCCGTGGCCCAGCTCGTGCGCCAATATCATGACGTCGCGCGTCTTGCCTTGGTAATTGAGCAGCAGATAAGGGTGAGCGCTGGGGACCGTCGGGTGCGCAAAGGCCCCCGACGCCTTCCCCGACTTCACCGGCGCATCGATCCAACGCCCGGCAAAAAAGCGCCCTCCCACCACCGCCATCTCCGGCGAGAACGCGCGGTAGGCCGACAGCACGGTCTCCCGCGCGTCGGACCATGAAATCGTGTGGTCCTCCTCTTCCGGCAGAGGCGCGTTGCGGTCCCAGAACGGCAGCTCTTCGACGCCGAACCAACGCGCCTTCAGCCTGTAATAGCGGTGCGACAGACGCGGATAGCCGTCGCGCACCGCGGCGATCAATGCGTCGACGACCTCGTCCTCGACAAAATTAGCCAGATTCCGCGACGAGATCGGGCGCGGGAAGCGGCGCCAGCGATCCTCGATTTCCTTGTCCTTGGCAAGCGTGTTGGTGATCAAAGCGAAAATGCGCGTGTTGTTTCCCAACACCTCGCCGATCGTATGGGCCGCCTCGCGGCGGATCTCCGGGTCCGTGTCGGACAGCAGGTCGAGCGCCTCGGGCTCGGTCAGTTCTTTGCCGCGGAATGGAAACCTTAGATCGGCGATCGTCTCGTCGAACAGGCGTACCCACGCGGCCCGGCCGGCGACATGTTTCTCGTGCAGCAGCTTTTCGACCTCATCGCTCAGCTGGTGCGGGCGGAAGGCGCGGGTGTCGCGCAGCCAAGGCCGATAATGCGCAAGCGCCGGGTCGGCGAGCTTCGCATCCAGCTCCGCGTCGCCGAGGCGGTTGATCTCCAATGTGAAGAACAGCAATTCGGTCGAGACCGCGTTCGTCCGCTCCTGCATCGTCTGGTAGAACCGGCCAATTTCCGGGTCGGAAAGATCCTCCGCATGCACGAGGGAGGCATAGCTCGTGATTCGGCCGATCTTTTCCTGGAGCCGCTCGTAGGACTCGACCGCGGCCCCCAGTTCGGCTCCGGAGAGCGCAGCGAGGCGGCCCTCGTAGCGGTTGCGAAAAGCCTCGGCATCGGTTGCCAGTGCGGTCAGATCACGCTTGAGCGACTCGCTGTCGCGTCCGGGATAAAGGTCCGAGAGGTCCCATTCCGGCAGGGCACCGAGCGCCTCCTGCCACTCTGGCGCTGCCGGTTCTGCCGCCACTGTCCGCAACTCCATTGCGCACTCCGTTCGCTGCCCGGCGAGCATATGGGAGCCGCCGCGCCGGCCGCCAACCGAGCGCGGGCGGCACTCGGGTGGGGAGCGTACGTTGCGTTCGCTGATTTAGCTGTTACTGCATAAGATCAGCCTCACGGTAATGCTGGACCTCGCAGCAATATTCGACCGCCGAGATCCGGGGCAGGAAAGAATCATCAAAATGACCGGTGTTTCCGGGCCGGCTATCACAAGCGCCGCCTGCGCCCAAACGTGCCCTCCTGGACGAAGGGCTTAGTTCGGGAGTTTGTCGCCGTCGGGTGGGGCGGGCACCTCGAACGGGTTGACTATGCCGGAGAGGAACGCGAAGTAGTTCGCGACCTCCGTCAATTCGACCATCCAGCGCGCGTCGTGCCGCTTCAAAAGACGATCGAATACCGCCTGGTCGACCCGGTTGGTGCGCATCAGCTGGCGGACAAAGGTGACGACGTCTCGCTCCTCATCGGCTAGCGAGGCGGGGTCGCCCTTGGCGCGGATCAGGTCGATGACCTCCTCGCGCAGCCCGGCGCGGCGTGCTGCGCCGACTTGCGCCGCCCAGACATAGGCCGCTTCGCGTTCGCGCACGGCGGACAGGATTGCCACCGAGCGCAATTTCGGCTCGACGATATTGTTCTCGCGGTTAAAGGTGACAAGCTTCAGCAAACGCGCCGCCAACTCCGGGCTGTGCAGCAAGATGCTGAACGGGCCACGGATGCTGCCGAAGACCTTCAGCACGTCATCGACGACGCCGTGGAACTCCGCCGGAACGTCCGATTTGCCGGTGACAGGTGTAATTCTCGGCATGATGGACCCCCAATCAGATGCCCGGATAGGGCTTCCCCCACCCATCGAGATAGACCACGTCCGCGAGCGGCCCGCGCCCTACCG
>JAFASL010000877.1 GCA_019244535.1 Alphaproteobacteria bacterium | reverse complement strand
GCTCAGGCGCGTGCCGTCGTCTCGATCGACACGCGGCACAAAGCGGTGATGGAGGCCACGCTCGATGCCGGGGCACAAATCGTAAACGATGTGTCGGCATTGACGCACGATGCGGAGAGCGCCGCGCTGATAGCTCGACGTGGAGCTTCGGTCGTGCTGATGCACATGCGGGGGGAGCCGCGAACAATGCAGCGCAGCCCCGTCTATAATTCAACCCTGATCGAAGTGCTGGAATTTCTTGAGTCCCGCATCGAGGCTTGTGTTGCCGCGGGGATCCAACGCGCACACATTGCGATAGACCCGGGGATCGGGTTTGGCAAACTGGTGCCGCACAACCTGGAGCTGATCGCCGGGCTTGCCGCCTTTCATGTCCTCGGATGCGGCATAGTGCTAGGCGTTTCGCGCAAGTCGACGATTGCCCGGCTGAGCCGCGGGGAGCCGCCGAAGGCACGCCTGCCGGGCTCACTCGCCGCCGCAATGTTAGCGCTCCAGCAGGGCGTTCAGATCCTGCGGGTCCATGATGTTGCCGAAACCTACCAGGCGCTCGCCGTGTGGCGTGCTCTTGCCGCGAGTTGATCCGCTATCCTGCCGTTCGCGTGCGCTCGAGAATGGCGCCAACCCCCTCGGCGTCCGAGAAAACATCGAGCTTTTCGACCCAGACTCGGACCCGCCCTACACGCGGGTCTGCAAAACAGGCAGCGCAGATCCGCTCCGCGAAACCCTCGCACAAATCGATGTGTCCGGCTCCGGCGATATCGCGGATCGCCGCGACAATCTTTTCGTAATTGATGATGCGCCGACGGCTCTCTCCTGGAAACGCATCTGCGGCTTCGAGGTCGACAGAGATGCGAACGCGCTGGCTGCGCTCGCGCTCACTCGCGCGTATTCCGATCCTGCACGATAGAACGAGGCTGCGCACGGTGACCGTGTAGCGGGCCGCTTCCTTCGCCATATCAGATCCGAGATTGACCGGTCGGCGCTCGATCATGTTCTACCATGGCGGGCCATAGCGGGCGCGGCAATACGCAATCTCACGCTGCCTTCAGTACCTTCGTAACGGCTGATCGCCCCTCCCTCCGCCCTCGGGCATACCACAGCAATTTTTCGCAAGGGCGGCGCAGCTTCTCACCTTATTCTTCGACGATTCGTGGCGATGCCGTCGAAGGAAAGATGATGCAGCACACCACCGAAATGCGGTGCGGCAAGTGGGTCGGATTGCCGGCGCTGTCCGTTGCGTTTTTCCGCCTCGGCGTGATGAGCTTTGGCGGTGGGACTGCGGGCTGGCTCTACCGTGAAATCGCCGAGCGCCACCGTTGGATAGACGACAAGGAGTTTCTCTCGGGCGCGGCGCTGGGGCGTCTCGTCCCGGGTTCGAGTGGCGTCAATCTCACAATCCAGGTCGGCCAATGTCTGCGCGGCGGAGTCGGGGCGGCGACAGCGGCGCTGGCGCTGCTGTCGGGACCGCTGGCTGTCGTGCTGGCGCTCGCCGCCGGGTATGAAAGAGTCGGCCAGAGCCACGTGCTTCACGCGGTTCTGGACGGCGTAGCCGCTACGGCGATTGGACTCACTTTCGCCACCGGCCTCAAACTCCTTCAGTTCAACTTGGGTCGCGTCGGACCCCTGGCCGTCACCATCGCGACGGTGCTCTGCGTCGGTGTGCTGCGCTGGCCGATGATCCCGGTGGTGCTCTGCATTGCGCCGGTCAGCATCTGTCTCGCATTGCTCGACCGGCCCGGCCGCAATGCCTGACGAAGTCCGGACGTTGCTGGCCCTGGCGCTGGTCTTCGCGCCTCTGTCCCTGCTGTCGATTGGCGGTGGCGCGGCGCTGCTTGCCGAGATCGAGCACCAGTCGGTCTCCGTCCATGCCTGGACCACGCAGCGGGAATTCGCCGATCTGTTTGCGATATCGCGGGCTGCGCCCGGGCCGGGAACCATGTTGTCGACATTGATCGGCTGGAAGGTCGCCGGCTTCGCCGGCGCGCTGACCGCGACGATCGCGCTCTACCT
>JAFASL010000657.1 GCA_019244535.1 Alphaproteobacteria bacterium | reverse complement strand
GTCGAAGCCGCGCTCCTCCAGCGCCACCGCCAATGCGGTCGGCTCCATCGAATAGTCGGTAAAGAAAATGGCCGCGCCGAGTTCCATGTCCATTCCTCCTCCGATGTTGCTAGGCCGGCGTTTTACTCGGCCGCTTCGCGAACCGCCGAGCCGAGTGCGCGCTCGACCCTTGGCTTGACCTCGGTCATCATCAGTTCCATCGATCGCATCGCCGCGTTGTGCGGGATCGCGCCGACTTTGAATGAGAAGCACATATGGACCGGATGGGTCGCGCGGATCTCGCTGACCAGCTTCTCGGCCACCATCTCGATATCGCCGATCAACAGATCGTTGTAGATCTGTTCGAGCGGTGGCTCGTCAGGGAACGGCTTGTCGACGAGGACCGTACCCTGCATGACCTCCTGCCGCCGCCGCAAGCTCGACGCTAGGCGAGATTGGTAGCGCGCATTCTCTGCGAAGCGCAGCCCGTCTTCCTTGCTGTCAGTGATGTGTGCGAAGCGATTGACAGTAATGTGCGCGTTCTCCAGCGGTACGCCCTCGGCGCGATAGGCGTCTTTGATGATTTGGTACTGTTCCGCCAGCAGTGCGGCGCCTCCGACCCTGCCCGACGACAGCACCCGGTAGCCGTGCCGTGCGGCGGCGCGGAACATCGCTTCGGTATGGCCCGCGACATAGATCGGTAGCGGTTTCTGTACCGGTCGAGCCGGAACGTGGGTTCGCGGGATCTGGTAATGCTTGCCGTTGTAGCTGAAAAAGTCTTGTGAGAAGGCTCGGTCGAGGATTTCGCAGAACTCTTCAGTCATCTCGAGATTGGCTTTGATGTCGACGCCGAACCGCTCGAATTCATAGGGCTGATAGCCTGCGCCGATGCCGAGCATCAGTCGCCCGTTCGACAGCGAGTCGGCGGTTGCAATCTCGGCAACGAGGCGCGCCGGGTTATAGAGCGGCAAGACTACGACTGCCGTGCCGAGCCGGATCTTGTTCGTGATCGAGGCGCAGTGCGCGACCAGCATCAGCGGTGACGCGCAGAGGCAATAATTCGAGAAATGGTGCTCGGCGAACCAGGCGATCGCGTAGCCGAGCTCGTCGGCCAGGCGCGTCTGCTCCGCGACCTCGGCAAATACTTCGGCTGTCGGTTTTGCGGGATCGCGTGAGCCCATCAGATTGAAGATGCCGAATTCCATTTACCGCTCCTTTGCTGTGCTTGGTTTGCTGCAAGCGTGGTCGCTATACCGGGGGCGGTCAAGCTCCGAACCTCTGCGGTGGAAGCAGCAGGTCGAGCGTCTCAAGGATGCTTTCGACGCCTCGCGGGCCGCAGCACGTCACGAGATTGAAGCGAACTGGGAAAAGATAACACAACGGTGGAGTGCGGAGCTTAATGACCAGTGAAGCAGTGAAGAATGCCCGCACCATGCCCGTCAAATTGCTTGATTGCGTCACCCAGATCCAGAGCGATGCTGAACGCCGACGATACCTTTCGGTCCATTCGGCCGGGTGGGCCCTCCGCATCCGCGACTTCTGGCGCATCACACCAATTTCCGAGTTTCCGCAAATCCCGGGCGGCCGCACGAAGTGCTATGCCGTCCCGAATGGCAAATCGCGTTCTCTCGACGCGCTCATTGAGATGCTGTTGGCGTCGCCCGACGCGAAAAACACGCGAGGGTACCGGCTTTATGGTCACCGCTTGATATGGCATCGGCGAGCCGTTCGCAAACACGATTGCGGTCATTGACCTGACGATTGCCGGAAGTGTGCCTAACCAGGTCTTCGCTTTCAAATCGGTCACCCGGATCCTCCTCGTGCGCTGCGCGGCGGAGTGGCAGGACGCGATTGCTGCCCGCGAGATCGCCTGGCGCATCGTGCGGACTCTTTGCTGAAGGGAAGTGGAATCGAACTTTTAGTTTCTCACCGGATGGGCGCCTCGGCAAACCGTGAACAGGGCCAAGGTAAACGACGAAGGCTCAAAACCATGATCAATTTCGCGCGGAAGCGTTAGTTCGATTCTGTGTCCCTCCAGCAGCGAGGCAAGCGAACTTCCGCATCGAGGAAGGTTAGAGTAATCGGATGCGAGATTGATGTGGTCCCGGCACAAACGTTCGGCGCAGCATCAGGTCCTCGCCGATGTCCCCCGAGATCGTGCAAGCCAACGCCGATTGGTTGGCCGCGAGCAATCACCCAAAACTCTTTATCAAGGCCGAGCCGGGCGTATTATTGATCGGCCGCTTCCGCGACTTTTGTCATACCTGGCCCAATCAGGACGAGATCACCGCGCATGGTGACCATTTCGCGCAGGAGGATTCTCCCGCGGAAATCGGTCGCCCGCTTCAGCATTTCCTACGGCGCGTCACTACCTGGAGGCTGTTATGCGAGCGATTTCTCCAAGTAGTAACGTCGGATGCCGCCGCCGATCGTCTTGTTGCTGATCTTCTCGGCAACGACCTCGCGGACCAGCGAGTATCCGGAATTGCGGTGTAGAGCCAGCGCCGCCGGCTGCAGCTCCGACGTGCTGAGTTCAAGGCGGTGGAAACCACGCCGGCGGCATTCTGCCTCCGCAGCCGCTAGTATGAGGCGGGCAATGCCCCGTCGCCGTAGGGTGGGCGCAACATACATGCGGCGAAGCTCCATCGCTTCCGGGGAAGCGCGTTCGAGGCCAAAGATCCCAGCCACGCGGTCTTCCGCGATGGCAACCCAAAACCCGCCGTCGCGTTCCGCGTAGTAGTCTGTGATGCGATCCATCTCCTCAACGAGGGCCCGGGCAATATACGCCTCGAACGCTTCGCGCCGATCCGGGGGCGCGAGCAGACGGTTTACGGCGATGAAGAGCTCCCGGACCTCCCTAGCGTCCGCTGCGGCGAAGGAACCTATCCGCACGGACCGCTCACGTTGCGTCGCTTTGGTCATGCGGAATCGTCCTAGATACCACTGTAGGTAAGGATGCGAAGCAGTGCCACAGAAGCCCTTCATCCGCGCTGCACAGCCCGACGATTTGCAGGCGTGGTGTGCGCTCTGGGATGCCTATTGCGCGGCTCTCGGGGCCACGATCCCCGCGGCCGTCACCACAGGTTTGTGGCGGAGAATTCTCGATGCCGACCACCCGGTTGGTTGCTTGGTCGCTTGTGGATCTTGGAACGAGCCGCTGGGGTTCGCTCACTACATCCTCCATCCCCACACCTGGAGCCTACAGCCGGTCTGTTACTTGGAAGACCTTTTCGTAGCGCCCGAGGCGCGCCGGCTGTGCGCGGGGCGACACCTGATTGAGCGCTTGGTGACGATGGGCCGGGATCACGGCTGGCGACGCGTGTACTGGCACACGCACGACGGCAACCTTCCGGGCCGCGCGCTCTATGACCGGCTTACCGAAAGGACCGACCATGTTCGCTATGACATCGACTTGGCTTCGACATAGCCGCGCGACAATGGCCGCATCGGCTAGGCACCAGCCCTGAGACCCGGTTTTCCTCGAGCTCGCCGATCTGGCCGCCCTTGAAGCTGTCTTCTCCAGCCACGAGGGAAGCGAGAATCGCGTTTACGACCGCCTCTACCGCCTGTCCTGCCGCTTTCTGGTTTAGCTCAGTTACCTGGACGACTTTTTCGATCAGTTCGGATTGGTTCATCTCCGATCTGCAATCCCAGTGTTATGAAACGCCGCTGCGCAATGGGCATGCTTTTCCCCGGTCCGCTTAAATCTCGCCGCCTCCCGAATCGGGCGAGGACGGATTTGGGCGTTTTTCCCGCCCGATGAATTGGCCGGTGGCTGCTCCCCTTCCGCCTCCAGCCGTACGGGGGCGCGGAAAATCAGCAGTTTTCCCATCCCACCAAGATCGGCGTTATCGCTATAATTATGTTTTTGCCAAGTTGACATAAATACGCACAAGGTGAGTTGCACAGAATGATAAGGTGACATCTGGCGACCTGATCCGCGGTATGCCATCCGGACTTTGCTGTCACTACAGCGGTACGAAGGGTCACAGCGCATTACGCTACTGCATAGGCTTGCCTTGGCGGAACATGTTTACGCCTACCAGAACGGCCGGCACGGCGCAGACCACCCAACCAGCACTATAGCCACCGGACAACCCGAGCAGCAACGAGAAGACGGCGGGACTGAATAGCGCACCGATCTGGCCGAATGACAGCACCCCACCGGTCACCGCGCCCACTCGTCCCGGCGGCGCCAGACGCGCGGCTTCCGACAGCATGATGCCGTGCCAGGACAGCGCCGTGGCGCTGACCACTATTGTCACCGCGGCGATCGCCAGCAACGGCCAATGAGGCGTAAACGTGCCCATCAGCCCAATGCTGACAGCCATGCCGAAGGCCAACCCGCCCAAGACTAAGTGTGGTGCGACATAGAAGCCGCCCACCCAGGCCCATAAAATGCGGCCCGGCAACGCCACCGCAATGACGGTCGAATATAGCGATCCAGCTGCGACCAGCGGATGGCCCTGTGAGGTCAGATAGGTGACGAAATAGGCAACAAACACGGCCTGTGTGCCGTTGAACGCAAAGCAGGCGAACGACAAGGAGCGCAGCTCGCGGACCGCCAGCACTGCAGTGATCGTGGTGCGCAAATCCGACAGGCGGATCGGATGCCTGGCCGATGACTCAGTATCGAGCCGGCCACGTAATGGCTGGAGCATCAGCGCGACGGCCCAGCACAGGGCCGCGCTCGCCAGCATCGTGTCACGCCAGCCAAACGACTGTGCCATCACGGGGCCAAGATAGCCGGTCAGTAGAATGCCTGCCGGAATCGCGCATTGGGCAATGGAGAAGGCAAATGGCGCGTAGCGCATGACGGACCAGCGCCCCAGCAACTGGGAACTGGCCGGGGTTGCAACGGAGGCGACGCCGTTGCCAATCAAGGCCGACAGAACGAAGCCGACGGCACCACCGAGGACTGCCACTGCCAAACCGGCGCCTGTAAACAGTAGGGCGATCTGGCTCATGCGAATGGCGCCGTGCCGGATGATGTAGCCGC
>JAFASL010000620.1 GCA_019244535.1 Alphaproteobacteria bacterium | reverse complement strand
GCGTCCGACCCCGGCGCGCCGGAGGTGCTCCGCGAGGGTCTGGAAATCGTCGTCCGGCTTATTGGGCCGATGATGCCGCATCTCGCCGAGGAGATGTGGGAAACGCTCGGCGGCGAAGGCCTGCTTGCAGAGCAGCCGTGGCCCGTTGCCGATCCCCAGCTGACCCGGGATGACCAGGTCAAGATCGCCGTACAGGTAAACGGCAAGCTACGCGGCACGCTCGAGATCCCGCGCGACTTGGACAAGGCTGCCGTCGAGAGCGCCGCGCTGGAATTACCGCAGGTGACCCGCTGGCTCGAAGGGAAGCCGCCGCGCAAAGTCATCGTCGTACCCAACCGCATCGTCAACGTCGTCGCGTGAAGCGGCTCCCCACCCCAGCCTTCTGCCAGTTCGCGTGGGGCGAGGAAAGCCAAGAGAACCTTCCCAGCCTCGCCTGTGAGGAGAAAGCCGAACAAAGGGTCATCGCGAGGCGCTCGGTGCTTGTGGCGCTCGCTTTCTGCCTATCGGGCTGCGGCTGGGCTCCGCTCTATGGCGAGGCAGTCGGCGGGCCCGCGAGCGAAGAATTGCGGGCAATCTATGTCGAGCCGATTCTCGAACGCATTGGCCAGCGGTTAAGGATCGCCTTGCAGAATTCTCTCAATCCTGCCGGCGAGCCCACACCGGAGCGTTACCGGCTGCGAACCACACTGTCCACCGGCTTGCTGAATGTCGGCATCGAATCCCAGGGACTGGCCTCGCTCGGCCAGTACTATGCCTATGCGACCTTCACCTTGACCGACAGCAAGAGTCAGAAGGTCCTGCTGGTCAATACAATCCATGTAGCAAATTCGTTCGATCTCAACCCGAACCAGTACTCGACAGTGGTAGCCGAAGACGACGCCGCGGTTCGCAGCGCCGCCGAGCTCAGCCAGGAGATCGTAACCCGGCTTGCCGTGTTTATGGAGCGCCGGCTCGCCGCGCAGCCGCCGGCGGCGAGTTGAACCGCCGTGCGGCTTCCCCCGTCGCGGATTGCCGCCTTTCTGCAGCGGCCCGATCCCGAGACCCGCGCCGTTCTGCTGTATGGCCCGGACGAGGGGCTGGCGCGCGAGCGCGCCGCGGCCGTGGCGCGCTCGGTTTGCCCTGACCTCAAAGATCCGTTCCGCGTCGCGGAGCTGACGGCTGCTGCGCTCACCCTCGATCCGGCGCGGCTTGCGGATGAAGCCGCCCAGCTCAGCCTCGTTGGCGGCCGGCGCGTAGTGCGCGTCCGCGGCGCCGGAGATGGGCTCGCCAAGCTGTTTGCCGAGTTTCTAAACGGCACGCCTGGCGAAGCGTTCGTCGTCGTCGAGGCGGGTGAGCTGCCGTCCCGCTCCTCCCTGCGCCGTACTTTTGAGAGCGCGCCCTCTGCGGTCGCGATCGGCTGCTATCCCGATACGCCGCGCGACTTGGCGGCAGTCATCCGCGAGACTCTGGCGGCGCATCGGGTGACTGCGAGCCGCGACGCCGGACAATTCCTAGTCGAGCATCTCGGCGGCGATCGGCTGCTCACGCGCTCGGAGCTCGAAAAGCTCGTGCTCTACGCCGGCGAGGGGAGCCGCGTCGAGCTCGACGATGCGCAGGTTTCGATCAGCGACACTGCCGCGCTCGAACTCGATGACTCGATTATGGCGGCGGCGGAAGGCGATGCCGCGAAGGTCGACCGCGTGCTTGGCCGGGTTTTCCAAGAGGGAGAATCGCCGGTTTCGATAATCCGCGCGCTGCTCCGCCATTTGCAGCGGCTACATGCGTTGACCGCCCAGCTTACGGGAGGGGCGAGCGTTGATGAGGTGCTCCGCGGCGCTCGTCCGCCGATCTTCTTCAAGCAAGCGGAAAGCTTCCGGCGTCAGCTCGGTTTGTGGACCGAAGGGCGACTACGGGCACAGCTCGACCGCGTTGCCAAAGCCGAGCTCAACATGAAAACCACGGGTTTTCCTGCGGAGACCATCTGTCGCGAGGCGATGCTTGCAACGGCTCGGGCGTCACGCGAAAGCCGTCCCTGAACGGGAAGAGAAACCGGAAG
>JAFASL010000583.1 GCA_019244535.1 Alphaproteobacteria bacterium | reverse complement strand
TCCACCCTACAATTTGCGCGCTTGTTTGATCGCCGCGAGGACGCGGCGGGGGGTGATCGGGGTTTCGTTGACTTCAGCGCCGATGGCGCTGAGAGCGTCGCGGACGGCGTTGGCAATCGCGGCGGGGGGCGCGACAGCGCCGCCTTCGCCCATGCCCTTCATGCCGTATTCGGTATGCGGGGTTGGAGTATGCAAATGGCCGATCTTGATCGCCGGCATCTCGGCGGCGCCGGGCATCAGGTAATCGGCCAACGTCCCGGCGAGCGGCTGGCCGGCTTCGTCGTACGGGATTTCTTCGTAGAGCGCAGTGCCGATGCCCTGGACGACGCCGCCCCTGATCTGGCCTTCGACGAGCAGCGGGTTGACCATCGTGCCGCAATCCTCCGCAACCGCATAATCGAGCAACTCGATAAACCCGGTCTCGGGGTCGACCGCAACGATGGCGCCGTGCGTCGCGTAGGAATAGACGCCGGTGCTGATCGCCGGCTCGTAGGTTGCGGTCGCGTCGAGGAGCGGATCGACGCCTTGCGGCAACCCGTCCATGCGCAGATGCGCGACCTTCGCGATTTCGGCGATCGTCACCGAGCCCTGCGGCCCCCCCACCATGCCGCCGGTGCAGCGCGTCTCCGCGACGTCGCATTGCAACAGATGCGCGCCGATGCGGCAGAGCTTGTCGCGCAATATGCGGCTCGCGCGCGCCACGGCGCCGCCCGACATGACCATGCTGCGCGACGCAAAGGTGCCAAACCCAAAGGCGGTGCTCTCGGTGTCGCCGTGGCGGACGGAGATGCGCGCCGGATCGATGCCGAGCTCCTCGGCGGCAACCTGCGACAGTGCCGTTTCGAGGCCCTGGCCGTGCGACTGAATGCCGACCATCAGCACGACAGAGCCGTCGGTCAGGATGCGCGCTGTGCAGCTTTCGAAACCGGGGATGATTGCGGCGCCGCGCGCGGCGAATTCGGCCGCCCCATGCGCGGTCTGTTCCGCAAAAGTGGCAAAGCCGATGCCGATCCGGCGGCCATCCGGCTCGTCCTGCTGCTGCCGGGTGCGGATCGCCGGCATGTCCAGCAACTTGGCACACAACTGCACACTCGCCGCATAATCGCCGCTGTCGAGACGCATGCCGCTTATTGTCGTGAACGGCATCTGCTCCGGCTGCACGAGGTTGAGGACCCGTATCTCGTTGGGCTCGCGCCCGACCGCGCGCGCGACCTCATCGACCAGCCGCTCGATTACGAAGCAGGCGCCCGGTCGGCCGACGCCGCGATAAGGACCGAGCGGCGTTTTGTTCGTCGCGACCGTGTAGTGCCTGGCGTGGTAATTCGGGATCGTGTACGGCCCCGGCAAAGCGCGCGCGACCATTCCGGCCTCGTGGTACGGCCCCTGCGGCCACAACCCATAAGCGCCGGCATCGACCGTGATCTCTGCATCGACGCCGAGGATCCGGCCCTGCCGATCGGCATAGGCGGTGACTTTGTAATGGTGGTCGCGGGTATGCGCGGTGGTCAGCAGATGCTCGCTGCGGTCCTCGATCCAGCGGACCGGGTGGTCGAGCTCGAGCGCCAGCGCCGCCAGAACGATTTCCTCCGGGTAGAGCCTCGCCTTCGGCCCAAACCCGCCGCCAACATCGGGCGCGACGACGCGAATGCGGCGCTCCTCGAGATCCAGGATCTCGGCCAGCGCGACGCGAACGGTGTGCGGCGTCTGGGTCGAAGCGTAGAGCACGACTTCATCCAGCCGGTGGTCGCGATAGGCCAGCACGCCGCGGCATTCGAGCGGCGCACCCGACTGCCGCCGCATGCGGAATTCACGTGTCACCGTCACCTCGGCCGTGCGCGCAACGGCATCGATGTCGCCGTTCTCCAATGAGTGCTCGATGTAAAGGTTATCGCCCCAGTGCTCGTACAGCGGATGGCGACTGCCGCGCATGTCGCGCGCCGCGTCGACGACCGCATCCAGTATCTCGAAATCGACCGCAACCGCATTGGCGAGGTCTTCCGCCTCGCTGCGCGACGGCGCAATGCACGCGGCGATCGCTTCGCCGACATAGCGCACCTTGTCGGTTGCGAGCGGCGGCCACGGCGGCGATTTGGCGCCAGCCGAATGCGAGACGACGCGGATCGGCTTGACTCGCGGCAGATCCGCCGCGGTGAAGACGCGCCCCTTCGCCTCCGGCGGCACCGTGATCGACCGAATCCGCGCATGCGCGTGCGGGCTGCGGACAAAGGCGACATCCATCGTGCCGGGCAATTTGATGTCGGCGACAAACTGGCCGCGCCCGTGCAGGTGCCGATCGTCCTCTCTGCGCAATAGCGACGCGCCGACGCCAAACCCCTCGTCAGGCATTAGCCGCCTCCGTTCCCAATTCCTTTGCCGCTGCGGCGATCGCAGTCACGATATTGGTGTAACCGGTACAGCGGCAGATATTGCCGGCGAGACCGTCGCGGATCTCGCGCTCCGACCCGGCGCGTCGGCGCAGGATCAGATCGCGCGCGGTGATCAGCATTGCCGGGGTACAGTACCCGCATTGCAACGCGTGGTGCTGGTGGAAATTCCGCCGCAATGCCTGCATGACGGGATCGTCGGCGAAAGCTTCGATCGTTTGGATCCTGCGCTCGTCGCAGGCGACGGCGAGCATCAGGCAGGAGCGCGCCGGCGCACCGTCGACAAGCACCGTGCAGGCGCCGCACACGCCATGCTCGCAGCCGAGATGAGTGCCCGTCAGATTGCGCCGCTCGCGCAGAAAATCGGCCAATGACAAGCGCGGCGGCACATCGTCGGCAACGTCGGCGCCGTTGATCTGCAGTCGAATCGCGGTCACTGCAGCACCTGACGCACAGCGCGCGTCGCAGCGACGATGTGGAGGTTGCGCTGGAATTCGTCGAAATGCCGGTCCGCCGCGCGGTCGAGATCGGCTGCAACCGCATTGCGCGGTTCGGGCCCGCCATTGCTGAGGAGTCGCGATGTGTGGTCGAGCACCAGCGGGGCTCCATTGGCGGCACCGAGGACGACGCGCGAATGACCGCGGGTACGATCGATCACCGCGACTGCGAGCGCGCTGGCAAATTCGCCGGCTTTCCGGCACAGCTTCAGATAACCCCAGCGGGCGTCCTGCGAAAGCTTTGGAATGCGCACGCTTTCGATAATCTCGTCGGCTGCCAGCGCCGTCTCGAACACTCCGGTCGTAAAATCGGCGCATCCGATTGATCGCTTCCCGCCGGGGCCGCAAACCACGACTTCAGCATCGAGAGCCGTCAGCACGGCGGGCCATTCGGCTGCAGGGTCGGACAAGGCGAGGCTGCCGCCGATCGTGCCGCGTGTCCGGATGGCCCGGTAGGCAAGGCTCGCTGCGACCCGCGGCATCAACCCACGAGACGGGTCGGCGGCTTGCCCGTCCTCGATCGCCGCATGCGTCACGCAAGCGCCGATGCCCACCGCATTGGGGTCGTCGGAAACCAAACTCAGCTCCGGCAATCGGCTGATGTCGATCAGCAGGCCGGGCGAGGCGACGCGCAAGTTCATCATCGCCACGAGCGACTGGCCGCCCGCGATAACTCGCGCTTCCCTTGGGTGCTGCGAAAGCAAATCGACGGCCTCGGCGAGGCTTTTCGGCCTCACATAATCGACAGCAGGCGCTTTCATTACAGAGCCATCCGGTCGCCCCTCACCCTACCGCTGCGCGGGCCCCTCACTCTCCCAGCTGAAGCAGGGCGAGGGGCTTAGCCTCGCCCCGCCTGCGGGGAGAGGGTTGGGGTGAGGGGCAATGCACCATCCGCAGCGGCCGGTGTCAATCCGTTGCGGCGCGGGTCTTGCGATCACCGCGCCGCGCGACCATTCTCGCCGGCGAAGTTTCGAAGGAGCGGATCATGGCGACCTCCACGCAAACGCGCGAATCCGGGTTCAAGACCAATCCCGACTACAAGATCCTGTTCGAGCCCTCGCCGCGGCGGGTGCGCATCAGATTCAATGGCGAGGTCATCGCCGACAGCACGAATGCTCACCTGCTGTTCGAGACGCGCCATCTGCCGGTCTACTATTTTCCGCGGTCGGATGTGCGGATGGACCGGATGACGCCGACTGACCACCACACCTTCTGTCCGTATAAGGGGACGGCGTCCTATTGGACGATCGCGGTCGGCGACAAGGTCGCGGAGAACGCGGTGTGGGGCTACGCCGAACCTTTCGAGGAGGTGATGGCGATCAAGGATTTTGTCGCGTTCTATTGGGACCGCGTCGATGCTTGGTACGAGGAGGACGAGGAAATCTTTGTCCACCCGCGCGACCCCTATAAGCGGGTCGATGTACTCGACTCGTCGCGCTCGGTCCAAGTGACGGCCGGCGGCCAGGTCGTGGCCGAGACCCGGCGGGCGCGATTTCTGTTCGAGACCCGACTGCCGACCCGCTACTACATCCCGCCCGAGGATGTGCGGATGGACCTGCTCGTGCCGAGCGCGACGGTCACCCGATGCCCCTACAAAGGAAAGGCGAGCTATTACTCGGTCAAAATCGGGGACCGGCTGTTCGACGATCTCGTTTGGACCTATCCGGACCCGATCCCGGAGTGCCCCAAGATCAAGGGTTACCTTTGCTTCTTCAACGAGAAGGTGGACGAGATCCGGGTCGACGGCGCTCCTGTGGCGCGGCCAGTGACACCCTGGTCGAAAGACTGGAAAGAGAAGGCGGCGACCGTGCCGGACAGCCGTGGACCGGTCAGCCGGCCCTGACGCGAAAGGCGCGGATAAACGTCTCGACGCCGACCCTAACGGCGTCGCCGATATCTGATTTATCGCTTTCCGGTCCGAGGCGGAGCAGATGCCGCAGGTGGTTCTCCCCACGAATTAGCCCGACGAATTGTTCGGCGGCTATCCGCGGCTGCGCGATCTCGAGAGAGCCCGCGGCGACCGCCCTGCGCAAGAACGCCTCGATCTGGCCAAGGGTGCGCTCTGGGCCGGCGCGCCAGAACACTTCGCCGAGGGCGGGAAATCGGCTGACTTCGGCAACGATGATCCGGTGAACCGCGATCGCGTCTGGCGACAGGACGAGATCGAGAAACCGGCGCCCGAGAGTCGTCAGTGAGGTTCGAACATCGGTCGGGTCGAGTTCCCGGGCGGAGAAGGTCTCGAAATGGCGCTCGCAGACGCGGCCCACCATCGCGCCGAAGAGTTCTTCCTTCCCGGTGAAATGGGAATAGACCGTCGCCTTGGAGACGCCGGCCTCGCGCGCGATCGTGTCCATGCTGACCGCGCCAAATCCGTCGGCGAGAAAGGTTCGCGTCGCGGCCGCGAGGATGCTTTCGGCCTTGCCGCTGACTGGCGCGTCCACCTGTTCCGTTCCTTCCATTGCGCCCCTATCGGGTGAGCGTAGACTTGACAGCGTGTAGCGGGACTTTCATCTTCCGGCAAGAGATAAACTGAACGGTTCAGTTTAGGTGAGGATGCGCAAGAAGCTTGCGGCGGGGCTGGCCATAGTGATCGTGGCCCTAGCCGGCATCGGCGGCTGGTATTGGTGGGAGGTGCTGCGGTTCCGCCAATCTACAGACGACGCCTATGTGCAGAGCGACGTCTCGGTGATCAGCCCGAAGATCGAGGGCTACATCAAGAAAGTTAAAGTCGCCGACAATCAGAAAGTCGCTGAGGGCGCTGTTCTT
>JAFASL010000504.1 GCA_019244535.1 Alphaproteobacteria bacterium | reverse complement strand
GGCTGCGCGAGCACGCCGTGCAGCTTTTCCTGCGTTTGATGCAGGGCGCCGCGGCAATCGGGGTCGAGCCTGCAATCCGCTGGGCGCTGCGCATTCTGGCGGTTGATCCGGTGCACGAACCAGCGCATCGGGCGCTGATGGAGCTTTACGCCGCGCAAGGCCGACACGCCGCCGCGCTTCGCCAATACGAACAGCTGCGCGAAACCCTCGCGCGCGAATTGGGCACGCGGCCGGAACCCGAAACCGATGCGCTCGTACGGCGGATCCGCGATGACCGCCGCAATCCCGGCCGACCGGTCGCTGCGGTCTCATCCCTCGACGCCGACGGCGATGGAAGGGTCGAGACGAAGCTATTGCCGGAAGCGCCGTCGGTTCCGGAAACGCCGTCGATCGTCGTATTGCCCTTCCAGAACCTGAGCGGAGACCCCGAGCAGGAGTATTTCTCCGACGGCATTGTTGAGGAGATCACGACGGCGCTATCGCGCTTTCGGTCGTTGTTTGTAATCTCGCGCAACTCCGCCTTCACTTATAAGGGCCGTGCCGTCGATGTCCGGCAAGTCGGTCGTGAGCTGGGCGTCCGCTATCTCTTGGAAGGGAGCGTCCGCAAGGCGGCCAACCGGGTGCGTATCACCGGGCAGCTGATCGAGGCTGCGAGCGCGGCGCATCTATGGGCCGACCGTTTCGACGGCACCCCCGAGGACATCTTTGATCTGCAGGATCGGGTGACTTCGAGCGTCGTGGGAGCGATCTCACCGGCATTGGAGCAGGCCGAGATTGATCGGATCAAACGCAAACCCACGGAAAGCCTCGGCGCTTACGATTACTTTCTGCGGGGACGCGCGGCTCTCCATGAAGGGAGCACGCATGGTCACAAAGAGGCGCTGCAGCTCTTCAGCCGCGCCATCGAGCTCGACCCCGATTTCGCCTCGGCGTACGGCATGGCGGCCTATTGCTATTGCCATCGGAAGACGAACGGTTGGTTCGCCGACCGGGAGGAGGAAATCTCGGAAACTGTCCGTCTCGCCCGGCGCGCGGTCGCGTTGGACAAGGATGATGCGGTCGCGTTGAGCTGCGGCGGATTTGCGCTGGCCTATGTCGCCGGAGAGCTCGACACCGGAATCGCCTTTATCGACCGTGCCCTGATGCTCAACCCGAACTTGGCGACGGCATGGAATGTCAGCGGCTGGGCCAGAGTCTGGCTCGGGGAGCCGGAGGTCGCGATCGAGCATCTCGAGAAAGCAACACGCCTCAGCCCGCTCGATCCGCTGACCAACCGGACGCGCACGACCACCGCTCACGCCCACTTTTTTGCCGGCCGCTATGAAGAAGCCGCATCATGGGCGGCTATGACATTGCGCGAGTGGCCCGAATACCAGACCGCGTTGCGGATTGCCGCGGCGAGCTATGCGCTGGCCGGGCGGTCCGAGGAAGCCAAAAGGGTCAGGGAGCGGCTCCAGAAGCTCGATCCTCGACTGCGTATTTCCAACCTCAGGGACGAATTGGGGCCGTACCACCGCGCGCAGGATACCGCTAAATATATCGAGGGATTGCGAGCGGCCGGGTTGCCTGATTGAGCGGATGCACCTGTGCGGCGGAACAGGTTAACGCACTCGTCTGGACTGGTGTTCCCCGTTGTGAGATGGTTGCGGTCATGGTCTTCGCCCGTTTTGCCCCCCTGGCGGTGATCTCGTCTTCGTTACTGTTCGCTCCCGCGTTGTTGAGAGCGACGGCCGGGGAGATCGATCGGGTCGACGCTCGTTTCGAGATATATGGGTTTGCCGGGTTTCATGTATTGACCAATCGCACGACGGTCCAGGAAGTCGGCGATCGCTATGCGATCACGATGGACCTCGATACTCGAGGCCTCGCGAGCGTGTTCGTCGACCTGACGAGCCATTCCGAGGTCCATGGGGAGCTCACTCGCAGCGCTGCTCATCCCGATGCATACCGGGCCGATGTAAGGCGAAACGGGGCTGAGCGTCATTACGCGGTCGATTACCGGCGCGACGGCACCGTGACCAATGCTTCCACCCAAGCCGAAACGGCGCGGCCCTTTTTGGTCTCCGCCGAACAGATCCGCGGCACCGTCGATCAGCTGACGGCTTATTTCGTCCTCGAGCGCCAGCTAGCTCGCGGGGGCAATTGCTCGGCGGTGGTGCCGGTCTTTGACGGCACCGGTTTTTATAAAATTAGGTTCAGGGATGTCCGGGAGGAGATGCTATCGGCTGACAGTTACCAGACCTTTGCCGGTCCGTCGCGGCTCTGTGAGGTCACCCGTGAGGATATTGTAACCAACCCGGACCGCGACGAAGACACCTACAAGCACGGTCGGATTTGGTATGCGCAAGTCGTGCCGGGCGACCGAATGATGCCGGTGCGCATGGAGTTCGACACCGCATTCGGCGCGGTAAAGGGCTATCTTGCGGAACTCAAAGCCCGAGGTCAAAAACTCGACCTCCTGGCAAAATAGCGATTCGCTTCACGCCATTGCTCAAATCCGGGTCTCCTCGACAAAATGCTCCGTCGCGGCATCAATTGACCGGCCTTTGCGTCCTCGAGGGGCATGGATATAGAGCAGCGGGCCGGATCGGCGATGCTCGCCAGGGGCCGGCGGAAGGGGAATCTCGTAGGTCACAGGCGTTGCATGGTCAGCGAGCAGCAGCTCGGGCCGGTATACCCGGTTGAGGCTGAAGAGGCTCCTGACGAAATTTGTTTGGCCTCTGAGCAATAGCCGAGCGACAAGGCCGGCGGCGCCCCACAACTGGCGCCAGTCGAGGTGCCGTCGATAAATCGCCCGCTGTGTCGTCACCAGCTCCCGGTAGAACTCGGCGAGGGGCAGGCGGGTTGGTAACACCGCGTGCTGGATATCGAACAGGCGGTAATCGCGGGTCTCCAGCCGGCGCCCTTCGGTTATCCAGCTCTCGGTGCCCGGATAAGGCGTGTTGACGCTGATATTGATCACGTCGGGCATCTCCAGGCACCACTCTCGCACGACCCGAAAGCGCTCATGGTCCCAATCAGGGTCGGCAATCAGGTTTATGGCGACGTTGACGCCGAGCGAGCGGGCGAATTCGACCGCCTCAAAGTTCTGCCCGAGCGAAACTCGTTTGCGGTA
>JAFASL010000450.1 GCA_019244535.1 Alphaproteobacteria bacterium | reverse complement strand
TGGACTGCCGCTGCTGAATCATTGATCTGCAAGACAACGTGGCGTGATCCCATAGGACAGGAACCGAGAAATGGGAAGATGAAAACCCAAATCGACGCATTCAACAAAGCAGGCGAGTAACGGTCAGACTCGGCATCTTAGGAGCGTGTCAAGGTGTTAGACCACCTCCTCGCGTATGGAGCCATGCGCCTGCCCTTCGCTCCGCCTCTTGCCCCTATGTTGTCCAGCGCCGCAGACGCCTTGCCTGACGGCAAAGGATGGCAGTGTCAATGGGCACCGAAGTTTCCGCAGAAGTGGGCACCTAAAATTCCCAAGGTTGGCGCGATGGTTTTGAGTGATCAGCCGTAGGACGGATCCCGATGCATCTTTGGCGGTTGGCGGCGTCGTTTTGGGGTGGGTGGCGGATTATTGAGGGGCGAGTTTGATCTGACGTGGTCGGGAACAAGATCGGCGTGCTGGCGCATGCGATAGCTGGAGCCCTCGATCTGAACGACAACGGCGTGATGGAGTAGCCGGTCGAGCAGCGCTGTCGCGACTACGGGATCGCCAAACAGGTCGCCCCATTCGGCAAAGCCGCGGTTGGAGGTGAGGATCATCGCGCCTTTTTCGTATCGTGCATTGACGAGCTGGAAGAACAGGTTGCCGCCGCCGGGGGTGACGGGCAGGTAGCCGATTTCGTCGACGACGAGCAGCGAACAGCGGCACAGGAAGCGGATTTTCTCGCGCAGCGTGCCTTCGCGTTCGGCCTGGGCGAGGATGGTGAGGAGATCGGCCAGCGGGATGAAGTAGACGCTTTTGCCGGCGCGAACGGCCTCGACGGCCAGTGCTGTGGCGAGATGGGATTTGCCGGTGCCAGGCGGCCCGAGCAGGTGGATGACCTCAGCACGGTTGATAAAGTCAAGCCCAGCGAGGGCCATGATCCGGTTGCGGTCGAGCGAGGGCTGGAACGAGAAGTCGAAGCCGGCCAGCGTCTTGAGGATGGGCAATCTGGCCATGCGCAACGCCGCCTTGACCCGGCGGTTCTCGCGCAAGCTGAGTTCCTCGGTGAGCAGATCGTCGATTGCTTCAATGCCGTCAATCTCGCCCTGCTCGATGCGGCGCAACGTGGTATCGAGCACCTCGAGCGCGCGCGGCATCTTCAAGCCGACCAGGCTGTGGCGGATATTGTCGACGCGCGAGGATGCGGAGGCGAATGTCATGGCCGGCCTGTGTTCGCGAGCTGCGCACCGATCGCCTCGTAAAGGGCGAGCGGCCGAAGCGGCACGTGGTCGCCGACACGGCCGATGGTCACCTCAGTCGACGTGTTCAGCTTGCACTTGACACTACCACCGGTGCGGTGGTGGCGATCGATGCAGTACTGCCTTCGGCCTTCGAGAACGGGATGCTCGGCGACGAGGGCGCCCAGATCGAGGATACGGATCAGATCAGGGAGTTGCTGGACCTCGACGACCCGGCGGGTGCGGTCGGGCACGCTGTAATAGTTACCGCCGATCGCGACGAGGCCGTCGTGGCTGACGCGCCGTTCCAGCTTGAGCACGGCCTCGAAGCGATGCTGCGGCAGCGTCTGCAGCTCGGGCTGCTCGGCCGCAAAAGCCTCGCCGACGACCCTCTGGGTGGTGCCGTGAACGCGGATGTTGGCAACGGTATCGAGCCAGTCGATGAGCTGGACGTTGAGGTCTTCAAGATTGCGGAAGCTACGGCCGAGAAAGAAGTCCTGACGAATATAGCTAAAGGGCCGCTCTACTTTCCCCTTTGTCTTCGCCCGATAGGGTCGGCAGGCGCGGGGCTGAAAGCGATAATGCCGCGCCAGCGCGAGCAGCGAGCGGTTGTAGGCGATGTGGCCCTGGTCGTCCTCGCCGGTCACCGCGGTCTTCATGCGGTCGTAGAGGATCTCGATCGGCACGCCGCCGATCGCTTCGAAAGCCTGGATATGACAGCGCAACAGCGTCTGTAAATCCTGATGGAGAACGTAGCGCGCGAACAGAAAGCGCGAGTGGCCGAGCACTAGGCTGAACAGCCAAACGACCCGGCTGGCGCCGGGATCGTCGGTGAAGTCCACCACGAAGCGCGCAAAGTCGACCTGAGCCTGGACCCCCGGCGGGGTCTCGAAGCGCACCTCGTAGGGCTTGGGTCCGTTCTCCGGTCGGATCGCGGCCAGGAAGCGCTTCACCGCTGTATAGGCGCCGGCGTAGCCGAGCTCGCGAATCTCGCGGGTCAGGCGTGCCGCGCTCAGATCCGGGAAGGCGACCACCCGCTCGCGCAGAAATCCCATGAACGGGGCGAGCTTGCTGGGCCGGCCAACCGAGCGTGGTCCGTAGACCGGTGCCTCAATGCCACGCTCGATGTATTTGCGCACCGTCTTTGGATCACGCCCGGTCCGCCGCGCGATCGCAGTGACCGACAGCCCTTGTCGATGCAGCTCTAAGATCATCATTAATTCTCCAAGTTGGACCATCGGCGCCGCCTCCCCCGAGAGGGGATGGCACCGAAGTCGGATCAACCATTCAGCCGGGGTGCGCCCCGGCTGAATCGCTGGCGGAATGCCAACCAGGGAATTTTTAAAGCCCACAATCACGGAGAATCTCAGGACCGACGACAGGCAGTTCGAGCCCAAGTGGGACGGCTTTCGAACGCTGGTGTTTCGCGACGGCGACGAGATCCTGCTGCAGAGCCGCGACGAGAAGCCCATGAACCGATACTTCCCGGAGCTCATCGCCCCACTGGCCGCCACGCTATCCGAACGTTGCGTCGTCGACGGCGAGCTCGTGATCGTCGGGGGCGGCGGGCTCGACTTCGAGAGCCTGCTGTTGCGCATCCATCCCGCCGCCTCGCGGGTGAAGCTGCTCTCCGCGCAGGCGCCGGCCTCGTTTGTGGCCTGGGATCTGCTGGCGCTGGGCGATGATGACCTGC
>JAFASL010000429.1 GCA_019244535.1 Alphaproteobacteria bacterium | reverse complement strand
AACGAGATCATGCGGGCTTATGACGTAAGCTATTCATTGGGCGACGGGCTCAGGCCCGGCTCGATCGCCGACGCCAACGACCGCGCGCAATTCGCCGAGCTCGAGACATTGGGCGAGCTGACCAAGCTTGCCTGGGAGGACGGCGTCCAGGTGATGATCGAAGGTCCCGGCCATGTGCCGATGCACAAGATCAAGATCAATATGGAAAAGCAGCTCGAAGAGTGCGGCGAGGCGCCGTTTTACACGTTGGGTCCGCTGACGACCGACATAGCGCCGGGTTACGACCACATTACGAGCGGCATTGGCGCGGCGATGATCGGATGGTTCGGCACGGCGCTGCTCTGCTATGTGACACCGAAGGAGCATCTGGGGCTGCCGGATCGCGACGACGTCAAGACCGGCGTCATCACCTACAAGATCGCCGCGCACGCCGCCGATCTTGCCAAGGGGCATCCGGCGGCGCGCGAGCGTGACGACGCTTTGTCGCGGGCTCGGTTCGAATTTCGCTGGCGCGACCAGTTCAATTTATCTCTCGACCCCGAAACGGCCGAAAAGTTCCACGACCAGACCCTGCCGGCCGAAGGGGCAAAGCTCGCGCATTTCTGCTCGATGTGCGGCCCCAAATTCTGCTCGATGCAGATCACGCAGGAGATCCGCGACTACGCACGCGCGGGCATGGAGGAAAAGTCGAAGGAATTCCTCCGGCAGGGCGCCGAGATCTACACCGACGAGCACGGTCAGCCGCGGGCGGCCGCAGAATAGCCGGCTGTCATTGCGAGCGCAGCGAAGCAATCTCGATCCTCCTTCGCCCACGCCGATCGAGATTTCCGCGTCGCCTTCGGCTCCTCGCAATGACCGTCGCGAAAGCCGCCGCTATCCGGATCGCCCGATCGTCGGTGTGCTCGCGATAGTGATGCGCGGCGACCGGGTGCTTGTCGTTCGCCGCGCCAACCCGCCGATGCCGGGCCGCTGGGGGTTCCCTGGCGGCGTCCTCGAATTGGGTGAGACCGTCGCGCAAGGGGCGATGCGCGAGCTGTTCGAGGAGACCGGGGTCGAGGCGGAAGCGGCGGATCCGCTGACCGTCATCGACACGATCGACCGCGACGGCGAGGGCCGCGTCCGCTACCATTACACCTTGGTCGCCGTCATTGGCCGGTGGCTCTCGGGGGAGGGTGTCGCCGACGACGACGCCGACGAGCTCGCCTGGCTCACCCGCGCCGAAATCGTCGAGCGCGAATTGCCGACCGCCCCAGCGCTCCTTCCGCTGCTCGACTTGGCGCTTGCGCGCAAGGAATGACGCGGCGCGGAGCCCAGGGCCGGCGGAGGCTCTGGCCGGTGCGCTTCAACCCGGGAGACCGGAAGCGCCGTCCCGGCCGAGGAGTTGTTCGACGCACTGATAGAATTCGCCGGCGCGCCATGGCTTGCGCAACAGCGGGCCCGGAGGGGCATCGTCGGGGTGATGCTCCCCCGGATAACCGGTTATGTAGAGGACCTTGAGGTCCGCGCGCATCGCCCGCGCGCGGCGCGCCAGCTCCCATCCGTCGATGCCCGGCATGCGAATGTCGGTGATCAGCAGCGATAAACGCGGTTCCCGGCGTATCCGATCGAGACCTTCTGCGCCGTTTTGCGCAGTAACGACGTCATATCCGCGATCCAGCAGCAGTTCTTCCAAGAGAACGCGGATCCCGTCATCATCATCCACGACGATCAACATTGCGCGCAAAGGTTCGATAATAACCGCGGATGGGTAGCACACCCATCAGATCGCAGCAGCAACAATTTTGGTTAACGCAGGTCATCGGATCGTGACCTCGACCCTTCTGTTGCGCAGCTCTGGAACGCCGCGCGGCTTCGGCACGAGCGGGTTGTTGGGTCCGTGATAGCCGATCTCGACGACCTCGCTCGGAGCGCCCGCGGCGACAAGGCCGTCGCGCACGATCTGGGCGCGCCTGAGCGACAATGCCTGGTTGTACGCGTCCGATCCCGTCGCGTCGGCATGACCTACGACGCTGATATCGGCATTTGGGCGTGCTTTTCGCCGCCGCGCTCGCCGCGGCCAGCTCGCCGCGCGATCGAGGATCGAGCTCCGTCGACCCCGGCAGAAAATAAAGCAGGTAGACCCGCGGCGCCCGCGGGGCGGCTTCGAGCGCGCCGGCAAATTCGGCTTCGACATCGGAGCGCTGAGCAGTAAAGACATTGCCGAGCGAAGCTTCCGATCCCGCGTTGACCGCAGAGAGCGGCTTCTCAAGGTGCGCGGCGCTACCGCCTTCCTGGACCGTCGCCTTGCCGACCGAGCCGTCCTCGTCCGGGAGCAGGACGACAATATCGGCGGGCAGACCACAACTGGTCAGCGCCAGTAGCAATATCGGCGCCAAGCCGCGTATCATTATTGCCGTTTCGCGGCGCGGACGAGCAACCTCGTCCCGCGCGCTCCGACCGTAAAACCGGGGGTTTCGATCGACATCGCGTTCGGCGCGAGCTTCTCGGTCAGGCCCGAAATGTACTCGAGGGTTCCGTACGCCACTCGGAGAATGAGGCCGTATTCCTCGACCTCCGGCTTGAACACGAAGCGCTTGAGTTCAAGCCGGCTATCCGGGCCGAGCGAGATCCGCGTATTGTCGCGGAACGTGACGCCGAGCTCGCCATCGCCGCCGGTTTCGAGCCTGTCCTGGTCGTAAACCGGCATGCCGAGCGCGGCAGCGTTAGAAACCGCGCCGTGGATCACCGTCGCGGTCCCCGCCAATGTCTTGACAAAGCCGACCGGTGCTTCGTCAGCCCGCGCCGATAGCCCTGCGACACAGACTATCGCGGCGGCTACTGACCACACACTCTTCATTGGGCGTTCTCGCCCTGCGGCCGAATCACGCCGAATGCAATACGAGCAGTCTCTGCAACGACATTCCCAGTTCTTCCATTCGATACGGTTTGCGGATCACGTGAAATCCCTTGGCGGCAGCGTCGGCGGCAATATTGCTGTCGCCGCTGGTCAGCAATATCGGGATATCCGGGAATTCGAGCTTCATAGCTTCGGCCAGTTGAAGTCCGTCCATTCCTTCCGGCATTATGATGTCGGCAAAGACAAGATCGACCTTTTCTCCTTCACGCAGCAGTGTCAGCGCCGTGCTGGCCTGCGGCACCACTTTGATTTCGCGGTGCCATTGGGCCAACAGCTCCGCGGCGAGATTGGCCAGCGCGGGTTCGTCCTCGACGACCAGAACCGCGCCGGTTATGCGGTCCGATCTCTTGAGACTGGGTGCGTCCGGGGCTGTACTTCGTGCCCGCGTTGCAGCCGGCAAGTCGATCCGGACGATGGTGCCTCTTCCCGGCTCGCTGTCGATCTCTACGGCGCCGCCAGACTGGTGGACGAAGCCGTGCACCTGACTGAGCCCGAGACCGCTGCCGGCGCCGATTTCCTTGGTCGTCATAAAGGGCTCGAATACCCGGGGCAGGATATCCGATGGGATCCCCGGCCCATTGTCGGCGATCTCGATCATCACCCCGCGGCCAATGCCACCGTGGCGATTTTCCTCGACTTTCCGGGTTCTCGCCGAGATGCGTAGCGAACCGCCGCCCGGCATCGCATCGCGGGCATTGAAGGCGAGGTTAAAAAGGGCCAGCTGGAGCTCCCCCGGATCGACCTCTACAGCCCAAAGATCCTGCGGAATGTCTGTCTCGACCGCGATGTTCGCCGGGAGGGCTTGGCTGACCAGCATCGAAAAGTTGCGAAGGTGCTCCGAGGGCGAGATCCGCTCGGGACGGAGGGGCTGCTGGCGGGCAAATGAGAGGAGCTGCCACGTAAGCTTGGCGCCTCGCTCTGCCGCCGCTGTAGCGGCAACAAGATAAGGGCGCACCCGCTCCGTCTCTGATCTCGGGCGTGAGGCAAGATCCAAATTGCCGAGAATGATCGCCAGCAAATTGTTGAAATTGTGAGCGACGCCGCCGGCGATTGCGCCGACGGCCTGCAGTCTCTGCGTCTGTTGCAGGGATTCCTCGATGCGGCGCCGGTCTGTGACGTCCGCCACTACGCCTGCGATGCGAATGGGCGTGCCGTCTTCGTTATGGTAAACGCGACCGTCGACGGCGATCGAGCGGAGGGCCCTATCCGGCCCGCGGATCCGGCATTGGAGGTGCAGAGCACCGGTTTCCATCGCCGTATCCAGGGATCGCGCGGCTGCGTCCCGGTCTTCTGCCACCACCCGGGCGAGGAGCGTCTCCCGGCTCCACTCGAAGGACGGAGCGGTATAGCCGAGAATTTCGTCATGACGCGCAGAACGGCGCGCGGTGCCGTCGATCAGGTCGGCGTCCCAAATGCCCATGCGGGCCGCATCGAGCGCAATAGCCAGGCTCTCGCGGGCACGCTCTGCTTCGGCCCGCAACTCGGCTTCGCGCAAAGCGTTTGCAAGCGCGGTCTCCTTGCTGCGGCGCGTACGGACCTCCCGATGGGTGCGCTCGGCCAGAAGGACGAGATTGGTCCCGAGCAGTGCTGTGGTGGGAAGCGTTGCATCAAGGAAAACCCCTGCGGCGACGAAGGAGCCGAACGAACCCGCCCCGAGCAGGATCACGGCGCTGCCGCAGAGCAAGGCGTAGGCCTTGTCACCGATCCGTCCGAACAACACCAAGGAACCAATCGCGAGTACCGCAGCCAGCAGACGTTCCAATGCGGGAGCGAGGTTCGGGCAGCGCAGGAAATCGCCTGCCAGCAAGCTCTCGACCAGCTGAGCCTGGATGGACACCCCGCTTTCGAGGTGCCGCAACGGGGTTTCGAATGCGTCCCCCAGTCCCGGCGCGCTGGTCCCGATCAGCACGACCCGATCGCGAAAAACTTCGCGGTCGATATTGCCCTGCAATACCCTATCAGCGGGCACCGAAGGTATTGTTCCATCGACGGCGTAACGCAGCCAAACATCACCCGCGGTGTCGGTAGGAAAGGATTTGTTGCCAATTTCGAGCACGCGCCCGCCGGTCGGTCCAGTGCGCAGGCTGATCCGATCCGCGTGCGTGGCCACGCGGACGACCTCGACGCCGAAGGCGGGGAGCAGCACGGAGCCGACCCACCCCACGGTGGGCATTCTCCGAATGACGCCGTCGCCTTCCGGCGGGACAGTGACGAGGCCGGTGCCCCTGGCCGCATCCGCCAGCGCTGCCTGCGGCCAGGAAACAGAGCGGTAATGCGGCAAGCCCAACCGCGGGTCCTTGCCTGCCTCAAAAACCGGAGTGGCGGCGGGCATCGGATGGGGAGGGGCTTCGCCGGAGGGCTCAGCAGCCGCAGCAAGAACCACCGGTGCCTGTCGTAGAGCCGCGGCAAGGGTCTTGTCGGTCTCGTGATCATGACCGGCGAGGCGGTCCGCTTCGGGAAGCAGAAGGTCGATGCCGATGACTCGCGCTGCTGCCGCCATTTCCACTAGGCGGGAGAGCTGATCGCGTGGCCAAGGCCACTGTCCGACACGGCGGATCGAATCCTCGTCGATTTCGATAACGAGGGTCCGGTATTCAGGACGCGCCCTCGGCCAAAGGCGCTCATACGCGTCAAATACCCAGTTGCGCAGGTTGGCTAGCGGTCCCACAGGTATCGATACGGCGGCCAAGATCGCGGCCACGCAGAACAATGTTGCCGGGGATCTCGTTCGCATCGCTCCGTGCCACAAGGCCGAAACCCGGGCCAGAGGGGGTGGAATGCGCGCCAAGGCTGTGCCACTCGGGCGGCATGTCGGTTGAATGCCGCAATTAACCGTAAATTGCCAGCAAGAGCGCGTCAATGCTGACGCTTTCGGGGCAGCATTGGTTCGGATGTCCAGATCCGCAACCCGCTTTTAGGCAGTCGAGCAAAAGTCAGCTTGACAGCTTTGTAGGGCGGGTCGCGCGCATTGGACGAAACTATGATTGGGGCTAAAACCTAAGCTTGGTATAAACCCTTAGTTTACCGAGCCTCGTTGCAGGAGGCGGGCACTATGAACCGAGTCGTCAGGATCGACCGGTGGGTGTGGGACACCAGCAATTTCTCCCGTCGGGTGATCTCTAGGTTCATCCCACATTCTGTCGCGGCAAAGGCATGGGTACGAGCGGCGGCGATCTGCTCGGCGGTCGTGATCTTTTCGATCTCTCCTCGCTTGGGTGTCGCGGCGACAACTTTGAAAGAGACGAAGCCGCCGGCGAGCGAGGAGGCGACACCGCGGCAAATCCAAGAGCTGATGACTTTGCTTGCCGACCCCAAGGTCCGGAATTGGCTCGAGCAGGAGAGCAAGACCAAAGCCGCATCGGAGCAGGCGGTTGCGGAGGAGCCGGTTTCGCAGGCTCTCGACCGCCATCTCGCGGCGATCCGTGAGCACATCGTTGCCCTCGCCCGCACGGTCCCCGATCTGCCGAGCCAGTTCTGGCAAGGCCGTGCCCGCATCACCGCTGAACTCGGCGAGAACGGGAGGACCAAGGCTCTACTACTCCTCACGGTTTTTCTCGCTTTGGGCGCCGGCGTCGAATGGCTGTTCCGCAAGGCGACGCAGAGAAGCCGGGGCTACCTGGATGCGCTCCCTTCCGATACCGTGAAAGGCCGCTTGCATCTCGTCGCGCTGCGGTTCGCGTTTGCGGTCGGTCTGGTGTTGGCGTTTGCCGTCGGCAGCATCGGCCCCTTCCTTGCACTCGATTGGCCGCCGCTGTTGCGCGAGATGTTGTTCGGCCTCCTCGTCGCTTTCCTTGTCGTGAGGATCGCGAACGTCGTCGGTCGCTTCCTGCTGGCGCCGTATCACGAGCGGTTCCGCATCATTCCGATGGATACGGCGGCCGCTCGTTTCTGGCGGCGGCGGCTCGTTTGGTTTGTCGGTTGGTTTGCCTTCGGCTCGGTGATAGTCGGTTTCGGGGTCCACCTCGGCTACACGCTGGAGGCACGCCAACTGGTCGCCTATGTCCTCGGGCTCGTTCTTGTGGGGATCGCGCTGGACGCGGTTTGGCGCCGGCCCGCCGCACTCCAGGACGGCAGCGCAGCGGCTGCGCCGGTAACGCGCCGCTTCGGGCGGGGTATGGCCAATGCGGCGCTAACGGCCGGCATCGTGCTGTTGTGGGTGTTCTGGGTACTCCGCACCATGGCGAGCTTCTGGCTCGTTCTGGTCCTGATTACGCTGCCGCTGGCGATAAGCGTCACCCGGCGTGCGGTTGACAATCTGCTTCGGCCGCCCTGTTCGCCGCAGGTCGCAGAGGGTCCGCCGAATGTGCTCGCCGTGTGTATCGAACGCGGAATTCGGGCAACCCTGATCATCGGTGCGGTTGCGGTATTGGCGTGGGGCTGGGGGATCGATCTCGCCCACTTCCGCGGCGAGGAGACACTGGCCGCCCGTCTGGCCGA
>JAFASL010000359.1 GCA_019244535.1 Alphaproteobacteria bacterium | reverse complement strand
TCCCCATCTCACCGATGGGCAACCGACTATGCAATCCACGGAAACCGGCAGGGCATGTGTCGCGATTTCTTGGATGGCCGGGCCAAGCCCGGCCACAAACGATTGATTAAATCGGGCGATGCGGTGGAAACGAAGCGCACGCGCGAGGCCGAGGCCGGCCCGGTCATGCTGACCCCGCAGCAGGCGCTATGGTTCGAGCTGATGCAGTTTTACATCCGCGAGGCTTGGCTGCTTGACGAGCGCAAGCTCAAGGAGTGGCTCGATCTCTTCACCGATGATGTCCTCTATTTCATGCCGCGCCGGAAGAACGTACTGCGCCGCGAAGCGCAGCGCGAGCTGACGTCGCTCGGTGATCTGGCGATCCTCGAAGAGGACAAGCGCTATCTCGAAATGCGGGTGGCCCGGTTCGAGACCGGCATGGCCTGGGCCGAGGACCCGCCGTCGCGCACCCGTCACCTGATGGGCAATCTCGAAGCGGCGTCGCTCCCGAACGGCGAGGTCGCGGCCCGGACCGCGTTTCTCGTGTACCGCTCGCACCTCGAAACCGACCACCAGATGCTTTCCGGCTGCCGCGAGGACGTATTGCGCAACGTGAACGGCGCGTGGCGGGTCGCGAGGCGCACAATCGTGCTCGACGCCAACGTCCTGCTCGACAAGAATCTCAGCGTCTTTCTTTGAGGGTCAAAACGGAGCGGAGCAGCGTGATGAAATCGGCCTATGGACGGCAGACCCCGGCGCCTGATTACGAGCTGACCTGCGTCGAGCCGGGCAGCCCGATGGGTGAGTTGATGCGCCGCTACTGGCAGCCGGTCTGCACCTCGGACGAATTGCGCGACCTGCCGCGCAAAGAAAAGCTCTTGTGCGAGGAGGTTATCGTGTTCCGCGATAAAAGGGGGCGGGTCGGCGCGCTCGACCCGCATTGCGCGCATCGCGGCACCTCTCTCGAATGGGGCCGCATCGAGGAGGAGGGGCTGCGCTGCTGCTATCACGGCTGGCTCTACGACACAGAGGGCCGCTGCATCGAAATGCCGTGCGAGACCGCGGAGTTCCGCCAAGCAATGGATGTGTGGCAGCCCGCCTACCCGACCCACGAATATGGCGGGCTCGTTTTCGTCTATATGGGTCCGCCCGGCACCGAGCCGCTGTTTCCCCGCTTCGACATCATCGACCCAGATCGCGGGGAAGACATCGTATTGCGCGGGATGCGGCTGTGGGGCGACTACGCGGTCGGGATGGTCAGGGACTGCAACTGGCTGCAGCACTGGGAAAACATTGTCGACCCGTACCATTTGTTGATGCTGCACCAGCGGATCAGCGGCGACCAGTTTGACGGCGCGCTGACGCAGGGCAAGACCGATATCGGCTGGGAGAAGACGCCGCTCGGCGTGCGCTACAACGTCATCAAGGACCTGCCAAGCGGCAACCGCATGGTGCGCCACGCCGAGTGCATCGTGCCGAACATGTTCATCATCCCCAGCATCCGCGAGCCGGGCACTTCGCCAAAGCGCAAGGAACGCGGCACCGAATTGTCATGGGCCGTGCCGATAGACAACGAGCATGTGCGCGGCCTCAGCATCGTCGCCTGGCCGCTCGAAAATGGCGCGCCGAAGCCCGATTGGAAGCCAGGGACCGATACCATCGCCGACATCCGTCCGGGCTCGTTCCTCAAACGCAGCTACGAGGAGCGGCAGCGGAAGCCCGACGATCTCGAAGCGCAAGAGGGGCAGCGCCCGATCGCGATCCACGCGCTCGAAAACCTGGCGCATTCGGATACCGGCGTCGTCATATTGCGGCGATTGCTGCGCGAGCAATTGCAGCGCATCGAGCAGGGCCTCGACCCGATCAACACCGTGCGCGATCCATCATCGAACAAGCGCATCCCGACCGGCGCCTGGAACACAATCCTGTCGCCTGCCGAAGCCGCTGTATTGTCCTACAGCGAAGACCTCTAGGGGAGGCCATGCTGCCGCTGCGCCGTTAACGCCGTCGGCCGCGCAGCGGGGCCAGGCCAGACTGCCGCAGCAAGTTGTTCGTGCGCACGACGCAAAGCCTCACAAATGCCACGGGTCTGTCCTATCTGCACGCGGCTACGTATGCTGATGAGCCGATGGCGCCGTCGGCACATTCCCGCACCGGAATCGTCCGGACAAAGATGCCTCCGGGGTAGCAGACCCATGTACGTAGCGGCAATGGCGGCGAGATGGCTTGGCTGAACCGGCCGGCACGGTCGTCGCGGCGTCGCGTGGTGGCGTTTTTCGCCGCCTTTCTGCCGGCTGCCGTCGCCAGCCTGATCTATGTCTGCAGCCGGCCGCCCGAGTACCGGGCGGTGGCGCGGCTGCAGATCTCGCCGGCTGCCGGGGTCGCGCAAGCTACCGAGGCGAAGGACGCCCCTGCCGTCGTCACCGACGCAAAATCGTTTCTGACCGAGGTCCAGGTGCTGACCAGCCGGCCGCTGCTGCAGGACGTGGTCGACCGGCTGAAGGGCAGCGGAGATCTGCCTGATCTCGGCCCGGACCCGGTCGCCGCCGCGCAAACGATGCTGCATGCTGAGCCGATCGGCGGTACGCAGATGGTCGAGCTGTCGGCGACCGGTCCGCACCAGCGGCTTGTCTGGCGCCTCGTCAACACAACCGCCGAGGCCTACGAGCAACACGTCGCCGATGCCTACAGAGGGACCGCTGCCAACAGCTACGCGGAGGTCGCCGACGAGCTCAAGGCGCTCGATGGGAAGATCGCGGCCAAGCGCGACGCGGTCAACGCGTTCAGGAGCAGTACGACATCGTGTCGATGGAGCACAGGGAAAACGACGTGCTCGCCGACATCGAAGGTTTGAGCCAATCCTACACGCTCGCAAATGAACGGTTGGAAAAGGCGAAAGGGCGGCTCGACGCACTCAAAAACGGCAAGGCGGTCGTTCGCGCCAAGGACGATCCGACCCTGGCCGACCTGCAGCAGCGCGTCACGGTGCTGCGCGAACAATGGCACGAGATGCAGGGGCGCTTCACCCCCGCCTATCTGGCGTTTGATGCCGATGCCAAGGCACTGCAAGCCCGCCTCGCCAACCTGGAGCAGCAGTTGCAGGCGCAGATTGCCGCCAGCCAGCGGACCACAGTGGCCGAGGCTCAGGAGGAAATGGCGTCCGCGCAAGCCGCCGCCGAGCGCTTGCGCCGGGATGTTGCGGATAACCAGAAACAGGCTCAGGAGTTCGCGACCCACCTCAACGACTACAAGGCGATGCGCGAAGATCTCGATCACATCGAGGGGATGCATCGCGCGGCGCTGGATCAGCTGGCGAAATTGCAGGCGAGCGAAGCGGAACGCGCGCCGCGGGCCGAACTGGTGGAGGCGGCCGCCGAGAGCCGGGAGCCATGGCGCCCGAACTATCGGCTGGAGGCGGCCCTCGGACTGGCAGACGCGGTCGCATTCGGTCTGTTCGCGGCGTGGTTTGTCGACTTTCTCGCCGGTCCGGCTGCACCGCCGGTTCCGGCTTTTGTACAATATGCCTGGGCGCCGGTCTTGCCCGAAACCCGGACCGTGTTGCCGCCATCTCCGCTCGCCGCTGGCTCAGACCTGGCTCGACTGCCACCGCCCGAGCCGTCGCCGCGCGAACTCACGGACCCCGAAATCGGCGCTCTGGTCACCGCGGCGAGCGAGGATGCGAGGCTCGTTGGTGTCGCTTTGCTGACTGGGCTCAGCGTCGAAGAGATCATCGGGCTGCGCTGGGAAGACGTCGACCTCGCTGCTGCCACGATCCGGGTTGGCGGCGCGGACGCGCGGACGCTGCCTCTGGACGAGCCGATGCGCACGCTGCTGGCCACCCGGCAAGAGCGGCGAGCAAAGCGGGGCGACAGGGTTCTGCAAACCACTGCCGGCGACGGTTTTACCGAGGCGGAGGTGTTGCGACTCGTCCTGTTCGCCGCCTATGATGCCGGGCTCGATCGCCCGCAGGAAATAACGCCGTCGGTCCTGCGCCACACGTTT
>JAFASL010000859.1 GCA_019244535.1 Alphaproteobacteria bacterium | reverse complement strand
CAAGACTGCCGCCGATCACTGGCAAGCAGGACGTCCCCGAGAAGCATCACGACATCATCGAAGCGATCACTCGCAGTCGCGGCGCTATTCAGGGGCCGTTCACGATGTTTCTTCACTGCCCGGAACTGGCCGGCCGCGTCGCCCATCTCGGCGCTTTTGTGCGCTTCGAGGGCGCTCTCGATATGCGTGCTCGGGTGCTCGCCGCGATGACGGTCGCGCGCGAGCTGGACGCGGTCTATGTCTGGGGGGCGCAGACCGGCGGTGCACGCCGGCTCGGCGTATCGGAAGATATCATCACGGCGATCCGCGAGAACCACTCGCGCGGCATACCCCGCGAGGACGCCGAAATAATAGAATTTACTCGCCAGCTTCTCCGCAAGCACCGCCTCGATGACAAGGCCGCCGACTCGCTGCGAAACCGGTTTGGCGATGAGGGGTTCATCGAGCTTACCGCTGCGATCGGCTATTACAGCATGCTCGCGATGACGGTGAACGCGTGCGAGCTTGAGGCGGCCCCCGGCGCCGAAATCCTGCAGGTCTGAAATCCTGCGATCGGCCTGAGGGTTGCCGCGGTCGACGCAGCGCTTTGCGGCGGCTACCGCTAACGATACACGTAGCCGCCGCGATCAGCGGGCGGGGCGCTGCTGCCGTACCCCTCGCGAGCGGCGCGCTCATGTTCCCGAGCGTGCTTGCTGGCCTCGTGATGGCCGATAATGCAACCCGCTCCGGCCCCCAGCAGCCCGTGGTGGCCGAGAAAGTGCCCGGCCGCGCCGCCGATCAGAGCGCCTTTTATGCACCCGCTGGCGTGAGACGGGGTTGAGGTCCATCCCATTCCTGTCGCGCCGATGGCAAAAGCGGCGGCCAACACTAACACTTTCATTTGGAACTCCTCGAGACGGGCCGTTTGCCCGAGCCAACGGAGCAAAGCATCCGGCGGTTCCCGCCGGGTTCTTGGGTAAACCAGCCGAAAATGAAGCCTCAATTTGTAAACACAAGGAAAATATTTTCAACATCATGTAACATATCCAGGCTCTGTAGTATTTACAATCCGATTACAACATTTTACGAAATTCCCTAAGGCGGTTCATACGCCAATTACAGTTGGATCATAAGTTTCTCCGCCACGCCCGGAGGCTAGGATCTATTTTAAAGGAAGAACCGATGTCTGAATTTAATGGTCTCGTCGAGCGAGAGATACCCCGGCTGCGGCGGTATGCGCGCGCGCTTACGCGCAGTGCGGATCGCGCCGACGATCTCGTTCAGGAGACATTGCTCCGCGCGATTTCCAAATCTCATCTTTGGCAGACCGGAACCGATATTCGCGCCTGGCTCTTCACCATTATGCATAATCATTACGTCAACATGGTGCGGCGTGCGATGCGCGACGAGACGGCGGTCGATATCGATCAGATCTCGTCCTCGCTCGTCGCCGTTACGGATCCGACTTCTTCGACCAAGCTTCGCGAGCTCGAGCACGCGCTCGGCCGCCTGCCTGAGGAGCAGCGCGAAGTCATCCTGCTGGTCGGTCTTGAGGGAATGTCATACGAGACTGCTGCAGAGGTCCTCAGCGTGCCGGTTGGCACGGTTCGCTCGCGGCTCTCCCGCGGCCGCGACGCGCTGCGCCGTCTGATGGGGCTGCCGGCAAAGATCGAAAGGACGGATCCCCGCGAATCCGTGCCTCTCGCGGCTTAGGGCCTGATTGCCTAAGGGCGCACGGCCGGAGCGTCCATCGGCATACCGCGAGCCCGCTCCATGAGGTAGAATTCGAGAGCAATGGCTTGCGGAGCGCCGTATTCGAAGGGTTCCGCCCGCAGGCCCGTCATACAATTGCGCAAACGCCGCTGCAATGAGCCAAGGCTTTGCCATTGGAGGCGATAGATAGGGTATCCGGTGGGGTGTCCCTGCGGGATTAGATTGCCGGCCAGCTGCTTGCCCCAATTGTCATCGTGGCACTGGCTGCACGACAGGTTCAGTTGACCCTCGCGCTGCTCGAACAGTTGCTTGCCCAAGGCGAGGAACGGGCGCAATTCGAGGCTGGCGGACACCGTGATCGGCAGGCCGCGCGATTGACGGGCGACAAATGCGGTCACAGCCAGGAGATCTTCGCTCTCCCAGGCGAGCGGCTCCGCCTTCTGATGTTCGGTTCGGCATTGGTTGATCCGCTGCTCGAGGTCGAGGGGGCGGGCGAGCACCGCATCGAAAGCCGGATAACGCGCCGCGACGCCCTTCATGGTCATTTGCGCGTCGCCGTGACAATCAGCGCAAGACCGGTCCGCGGCTCCGGTCGGCTTGCCCCACAGCGTTTCGCCTTGCAACACCCATAGATTCCCCGGATTCGCTGTATCGTCGTCCTGCATTGCGCGGATTTCGGGGCCGGCAATGTCGTAGCCCGAACGCCTCTCGTCCGGTGCGGCCGCCAGCGCAATTGTTGTGGCCAAGGCGACCAGCGGCCGGAGCAAGAAGTTCATTCGACAGTGATCTGGCGGGTCTCGGTCTGGGTTTGGCCGCGGTCGTCGGTCCAGCTGAACACCAGTTCGCCGCTTTCCGTTGCGACCGTCGAAAACGCGAGGAACGGGTTGGCGGAGATCGCCGGGAACAGCTCGGCCTGGAACACCTCGTCGCCGTTATAGGTGCAGGTGAAGCGGTTGATGATGTCGCGCGGGATCGCGACGCCCTTGTTGTCGAGGCGATAGCCGGTTTCCATCGGGTGCTGGATCAAGGTCTTGATCTCCATGATGTCGCCGCGTTTTGCACGTTGCGGAAGGTTGATCAATACCCGCGCCATCGGCTCATCACTGCTCGGTACAGGCCGCCAGGGTCACGATCACATCGGCGCCGCCCGAACGAAAGCTGCCGTCCGACAGCTTTGCGATCGCCACGATGCGCTGCGAGTCGGCCAGTCGGATGCGGGTGGCGACATAAGCCTTGCCGGTGCGCGGACCGAGATGGACCGCTGCGACAAATGGCTGCGGATTTTTCTGATTGAAAATATGGATGCTCTCGACGTGGTCGGCTTCTGTCATCGGGCTCTCGACCGACACGGTCAAGGGCACGGTGTTGCCGTTTTCGACGATCGACGGCAATTCGAGCTTGACCTTTCCGGGCTCGAGCGGCGCCTCGCCGACGAGTTGGCGGATGGCTTCGGCCATCGCCGCCTCGGTCGCGTCTGCTGGGGGAACCAACAATGCGAGCCCCGCCCCGGCGGTCACGAACAGCAGTCGACGCCGCGTCGGCGACGTGCTGCCCTCTCCACCCCCAAAGGCGGAGAAGGAGCATCGACCGGACCTCTCGCGCACCACTCCCGGATGACCTCCGTCAGTCACGCAAGCTCGACAGGAACGCTACCACATCCTCGATCTGCTCGGCGGTTAGGACCGGCTTGCCGCGCCACGCCTGAGCGACACGGGTCAGCCCCTCCACCCGATAATAGGCCGGCATAGTCGTCTGCGGGTTGAGGCGCGTCGGGTCGACGAGACGCAATCTCAACTCGCCCTCAGACCAGCGCGAGCCGGCCCCGGTCAGATCCGGCGCCAGAGTGCCCTGGAATTTCTCTTCGGGAAACGGACCGGTGTGGCACAGCAGGCACGCGCCGAGCCTGCGATCCAAGATGATCGCCCGGCCGCGCGTCGCGTCGCCGGCGGTTTCGGTCAGCGCGGCGGGGATCGCATCGCCGACGATCTTAAAGGGCCGCAGTTCCTCGCACTGCGCGTCAGCTGCAGCCGACGCCAACAGCGCCAAAACCGCGGCGAGCGCATCACCCAAACGTCTCTGCCGTGATCGTCTGGAACCAGGCTTGCGCATAAGCCGCCTCGAGGGCACGAAAACCGGCGGGCGCATCGATCGGGCTCACTCCACCCGCGCCTTCGACATCGGCCAGCTGTCCGCCGGACGGGTGATAAACCCCGGCGATCGATATACCGTAATCAGGCGCCACCAGGCTGTAGCAGGTGTTGATCAGCTTCATCGGCGGCGGGGCCTCCCCGCGCAGCAGCGCCCTCACCGCGACGGCGCACATCTTGGCCTCGGCATTGGCCGCGAAGGCGGATTTCGGCACGGCGCCGGCGATCGCCGCATCGCCGATCACATGAATGTTCGGCTGCAGTCGCGACTCGAAGGTTGCGGGGTCGATCGGACACCAGCCGGTGCTGTCGGCTACACCCGCGATTTGGGCGATCCCAGCCGCCCGCTGCGGCGGAATCACATTGGCCACATCGGCCTTGTAGCTGGAGAAATCGGTCGTTAGCGTACGGGTCTTCGCATCGACCGAGACTACCTTCCCGCCACTCGACAATGATACCCACTCGATGAGCTCCGGGTAGAGCTGCCGCCAGGCGTCTTGGAACAGCCGCTGTTTCGAAAAATTGTCCTTGGCGTCGAGCACGATCAGCTTCGAGTGGGGTTTGGCCTTGCTCAAGTAGTAGGCGATGAGGCTCGCCCGTTCATAAGGGCCCGGCGGACAACGAAACGGATTGGCCGGCACGGAGATCACGACCGTCCCGCCATCGGGCATCGCTTCGAGCTGACGGTGCAGCAGCAGCGTCTGGTCGCCGGCCATCCAGGCGTGCGGCATCACGGCTGCCGCTGCCTCGTCGTAGCCGGACAGCGCATCCCAGCGGATGGCAATCCCCGGCGCCATGACCAGCCGGTCGTAATCCAGCCCCGACCCGCCGCGCAGCGTGACCCGGCGAGCCTGCGGGTCGACCTTAGTCGCCTGTTCTGCCAGGACCGCGACGCCCTCACCGCGGATCGCATCGTAGTGAAAATGCTGTGCCGCGATATCGCGCAGGCCGGCGATCACCGAGTTGCTAAACGGACAGGCGGTGAAGATCGGGTTAGGCTCGACCAGCGTTACCGCGAGCCGTGGATCGGCGCGCCGCAGCGCCCGAGCGCAGGTCGCGCCGGCAAAGCCGCCGCCGACGACTATGATGCGCGGCTTCGACTGCGCCAGCGATGGCTTCGGCAACAGCGCAGCGGCTCCGCCGGTCAGAAATGTTCGCCGCGTCGTTCTGATCACGGCTGCTCCGCCACCCAAGCGGCGATTCTCCGGATCTCCTCTTCCGAGAAGCCCTTTGCAATCCGCCCCATCACCGTCGATGGGCGCTGTCCGGAGCGGAACGCCTCCATCGCAGCGACTATTTCTGCAGGGTTTCGCCCGCGCAACGGTGCCACTTTGGCGTCCGCCGAAGCGCTCGGCGGATGGCACCCCGAACATGAAGACGCACCGGACGGCGGCTCCGCCGCCGCTGCGGCAAAAGCAAAGAGCGTCGGCATCGCCAGCAACCAAGCCGACCTTCGCCACCCGGCCCCCTCCCATTCCCTCCCCCGCTCGCGGGCGAGGGCTAGGGTGGGCGTTCGGCGGTGAGATGCGCTCACACCCGCTTGAGGTCCTGGCCCTTGAGCGGCAACGAGCGGATGCGTTTGCCGGTCGCCGCGAAGATCGCGTTGCAGACTGCCGGGGCCAGCGGCGGTACTCCGATCTCTCCGCCGCCGCCCCAGAACCCGCCGCTCGGCGCGAGCACCGTCTCGACGACCGGCATATCGGCCAGCCGCAGCATCTCGTAATCGTCGAAATTGCCCTGCTGGACGCGGCCGTTCTCGATTGTGATCGCACCGTACAGCGCTGCGCTCAATCCGTAGACGATAGCGCTTTCGGTCTGGGCCCGCAGGATCTCCGGGTTGACGACATGGCCGGTGTTGAGCGATGCGACGACACGATGGACGCGGACCTCACCCTTGCCTCCCACCGAAACTTCGGCTACCTGCGCGCACAGGCTACCATACGCCTCCACCAGCGCAATGCCGCGGGAGACCCCGGAAGCCGTGGGGTTGCCCCAGCCCGCCTTTTGCGCCGCCGCGTCCAGTACGGCGAGCCGTACCGGATCCTTGCTCAGCAATTTCCGACGGTATTGGTATGGATCCTGGCCCGCGGCCTGTGCCATCTCGTCGATAAAGGATTCGCGGAAAAAGCCGTTCTGCGAGTGGTTGACCGAGCGCCAGAAGCCGACCGGCACGTGCGTCGTGCGCATCGCGTAGCCGACCTCGTAGTTTGGCACGTTGTAGGCCATCTCGTCGGTAAAGCCGTTGGCAAAGGACTGATCGACGCCGTTTGTGAGCCGCTGCGGGAACAAATTGGCGAGGATCGACGGGCCGGTCACGCGCACCCGCCATCCGACGGGCATCCCCGTAGTGTCGAGTCCGGCGGTGAACTTCGCCATTGCCACCGGACGATAGAAATCGTGGCGGATGTCCTCCTCGCGCGTCCACAACAGCTTGACCGGGTGCCCGACCGCCTTCGCCACCAACACCGCCTGATGGACATAATCCTGTACCGCGCCGCGCCGGCCGAAGCCGCCGCCAAGCATCGTCTTGTGCACGACCACCTTCTCCGGCGGCACCTCGGCCGCCGCCGCGGCGGCGGCGAGCGCCGCTTCGCCGCTCTGGGTGGAAACCCAGACCTCTACTTTGTCGGGGGTGACATGCGCCGTGCAGTTCTGCGGCTCCATCGTCGCGTGGCTCAGAAAAGGCGCCCCATATTCGGCCTCGATGCGCTTCGCGGCACTGGCGAGCGTCGCATCGACATCGCCATCCTTGCGGATCACTGCCGCGTCCGCAGCGGCAAGACCGGCGCGCAGAAACTCAGCAATGCTGGTGCTCGAGACCTTGCCGCTCTGCCCTTCGTCCCAGGTTACCGGCAGCGCGTCGACCGCGGTCTTCGCCTGCCACCAGCTGTCGGCGACCACGGCCACTGCGTTGGGCAGCTGCACGACCTGTCGGACGCCTTTGAGGCCGCGGATTTTCGTCTCGTCGTAGGATTTGGGTGTCCCGCCGAACACCGGGCACTGGACAATGGCGGCATAAAGCATGTTGGGCACGCGGACATCGATGCCGTAGATCGGCTTCCCGGTCACCTTTTCGAGGGTGTCCAGCCGTTTCTGCGGCGTTCCCAGCAGTGTCCAGTCCTTCGGGTCCTTGAGCTTCGGCTCGGACGGGGGCGGCAGCTTGGACGCCGCCTCTGCGACCTCGCCGTAGCGCAGAGTGCGGCCGCTCGCCTTATGTGTGATGATGCTGTTGGCAGCCTGGCACTCCGCAGCCGGAACCCCCCATTGCGCCGCCGCCGCGGCGATCAGCATTTCGCGCGCGGCTGCGCCAGCCTTGCGCAAGTACTCCTGCGAGGTGCGCACGGAGCGGCTGCCGCCCGTCGACATCTCGCCCCAGGCGCGCTTGCGCCGCAGATTTTCTTCGGGTGAGGGGAATTCGAAGCGCACCTTGCTCCAGTCGCACTGGAGTTCCTCGGCCACCAGCATCGGCAATGAAGTGGTGATGCCCTGCCC
This sequence comes from Alphaproteobacteria bacterium, assembly GCA_019244535.1. Lineage (GTDB taxonomy): Bacteria > Pseudomonadota > Alphaproteobacteria > ATCC43930 > CGMCC-115725 > AP-15. The sequence continues at coordinate 25,430 of JAFASL010000859.1, read as the reverse complement.
CATTTCGGAGCGGGCGACGCGGATGATCACTGCATCATCGGGCTGAATTACCACCCAGGCAGTGACTTCGGCGGGACCGGGCGCCGCGCCGGCCGCGGCAACACCTTGCGGCAGGTGAAAACCGAGCGCGAGCCCCCCGCTGGCCGCGGCTGCGGTCGTCAGGAAAAAGCGGCGGCTGATCTGCGGCATGTGTGTCATGGCGTGCTCCCCTCCCGCTCACGCCTGCGCGGCGGTGTGAATCGCCGCGCGAATGCGCGCATAGGTGCCGCAACGGCAAATATTGGTCACCGCAGCGTCGATCTCGGCGTCGGTCGGTTGCGGCTTATCTTTGAGGAGCGCGGCCACCGCCATGATCATGCCGCTCTGGCAATACCCGCATTGCGGGACATCATGGGCGATCCACGCTCGTTGCACCGGGTGCAGGCCGCCATTTGCGGGGAGACCCTCGATCGTCGTGATCTGGGTGCCTTCGGCGGCGCTGACAGGGACCGAGCAGGAGCGGGTCGCGACCCCGTCGATATGAACCGTGCAAGCGCCGCACTGAGCGATGCCGCAACCGTATTTGGTGCCGGTCAGACCCAAACTGTCGCGCAGGACCCACAACAACGGTGTGTCGGGATCGACCTCTACCTCTCGTGTCTGTCCGTTGATCATGAGACGGGGCATCAGGCTACTCCTCGATCGGCTCGCGGCACCTCGCCGGGAGAGTGTCGTCGGTGATTATAGGCGGCAAGCCGCCTGCACCCCAATCACCCTTTCGTATCGCCGGCTAAAACTGCCTGCCGGCACCGGGAAGTTGATGATCCTTTGCCGCTCGCGTACAAACCGAGCCGCGATGACCGGCCTGTTTCATTTTCGCCCGACCGTTCCGCTCGCCTGGCGAATTTTGACCTATGACAAGAGACGGACCGGGCTCGCACTGATCGGCATTTTCATGGCGATCCTCCTTGTCTTTATCGAGCTCGGCTTTTTCTATGCCGTGCCTCGAGGAGGACTGTTGCTCTACGACAATATGCGGTTCGACCTGCTGCTCGCCTCGGACCAATACGAGTATCAGGCCCAGCCCGGGACCTTTCCGCTCGACCGTCTCGATGCGGCGCGGCGCTCGCCCGATGTGGAAGTGGCGACGCCGATCTATTTCGGTTTTGCGAAATGGAAGAGCGGCGAAGACGGCGTATGGCCGGACGTGTTCGTGATCGGCTTCGACCCGGCCAGCCAGGTGTTCGTTCCCGAAAGCATCAATCGGCAGACTGGTGTGCTCGAGCGCGCCGACACGGTGCTCGTCGACAGCGCCACCCGCCCGATGTTCGGACCGCTCGACACCGGCCGAGTGGTTGAAATCGGTGATCGAAAAATTACGATCGGCGGGCAGTACGTGCTGGGCACGGGGTTCATGGGCCTAGGCGTCGTGCTGGCGAGCGCGGCCAATTTTGCCCGGCTGTTCCCGCAGCGCGGCCTCAGCATCGTCAATCTCGGCGCCATCCAGCTGAAGCCCGGGGTGGACCCCGACCACGCCGCCGACGAGTTGCGGAAGACCCTCGGCTCCGGCCTGCAGGTGTTCACGCGCACGTCGCTGGAGGCGCACGAGACAGCCTATTGGACGACGCGCACCTCGGTCGGGATCATTTTCGGCTCGGGGCTGCTGATCTCGTTTGTGGTCGGGATCATGATCGTCTACCAGATCGTCTCGACTCAGGTCAGCCGGCAGCTGCCGCAATTCGCGACATTGAAGGCGATCGGCTATCCTGACAGGTCACTCGCCGCCACAGTCAGCGCGATGTCGCTGCTGATCGTCGTCGCCGGGTTTATCCCCGCCCTCGGTGCCGCCGTGGGGCTCTACTCGGTCATCCGCCGGCAGACATTGTTGCCGGTGGCGATGAGTGAAATGCGCCTTTTCACCGTGCTTGTAGCCGCTGTGGCGATGGCCTTGATTTCGGCGCTGCTCTCGGTCGGCACTCTGCGCCGCGCAGCGCCCGCCGACGTGTTCTAGAGAGGCGGGTTCTGGCGACCGCTTCCTCCCCTGTCCGACATCCGACAACGGTGCTTGCCGGAATGGTGCGGCCGGGCTCGGTGCCGCTCGCCTGGCGCAATCTCGTTTCCAACAAATCGCGGCTGCTGCGCTCCGCTGGCGGCATCGGTTTTGCGGTGCTGCTGATGCTGATGCAGCTCGGCTTCGAGCAGGCATTTTTCGAAAGCGCGCTCGTGGTCATCCGCGGCCTCGACGCCGACATTGTGTTGCAGAGCGCCCATAAATATCAGTTCGCCACACGCGACCCGTTTCCTCGTGCCGAACTCGATCAGGCGCGCAACGTGCCGGGGGTGGCAAGCGTCCGCCCGCTTTACGCGGATTGGTTCAACTTTTTCTGGAGGAGCCCGGCCGACGGCAAAATCTTTCTGGTCCGCGCCTTTGGCTTTGACCCCGACGCGCCGGTCTTTTCATTTGCCGATGTGAACGCCGGCCGCGACAAATTGAAGGAAACGAATTCTGTTCTCGTCGATCGGCGGGCGCGACGCTTTCTTGGAATGGACAGCGGCGCGGCGGAAGCCGAACTCAACGGCGTGAAGGTCAAGATTGTTGGCGACTTCGCCCTGGGTCCCGATTTTCAGAGCGACGGCACCGTAGTCATGAGCGACCGCACTTTCACCAGCCTGCTCCGCGGCCCGGCCGGCAATCCCTCTGCGGTCGATGTCGGCGTCGTCAAAGTACGCCCGGGGGATGATCCGGCGATGGTCCAGCAATCGTTGCGAAAGGCATTACCCGAGACGATCGCCGTGTTCACGAAACCGGAGCTCATCGAGTTCGAGCGCAACTTCCAGGCGGCGGTGTCTTCCGCGGGGCCGATCTTTGCGATGGGCACGATTGTCGGCTTTGTGGTTGGAATGCTGATCTCTTATCAAGTTACTTACACAGATCTTTCGGACCAGCTGCCGCAATATGCGACGTTGAAAGCGATGGGCTATCGAACCGGCTATCTGCTGCGCGTGGTTTTCGGGCAAGCGGCGTTCAACGCGCTGGCGGGCTGGGTGCCGGCGATGCTGCTGAGCATATTGCTCTATTACCTGATTGGCAGGCTTGCGCTGTTGCCGCTCCATATGAGCGCCTATGTGGCGCTCGTCAGTCTCGGGCTGACCTTGGGGATGTGCCTGGTCTCGGCGGCGCTTGCTGTCCGCCGCGTGATCACCGCCGATCCGGCCGAGGTGTTCTGATGTGCGCCGCCGTTGTCGCGGAGCGAACCGAAGCGCCGCCAGCCGCGCTGTCCTCCCCGCCGGAACCCGTCGTGCGGGTCCACGGTCTGAATCACTATTACGGGGAAGGCGAAGCCCGCAACCAGGTCCTATTCGGCAACTCGATCGAGATCCCCGCGGGTCAACTCGTCGTGATGACCGGCCCGTCAGGAGCGGGAAAGACCACGCTATTGACCCTCATTGGTGCGTTGCGCTCGGCTCACGAGGGCCGCATCGATGTGCTCGGCCGCGAGCTGTCTCGGCTCAGCGGCGGCGAACTCGTCGATGTCCGGCGCGACATCGGTTTCATCTTCCAGATGCACAATCTGTTCGATGCTCTGTCGGCCTATGAAAACGTCAAGATGGCGGCGCAGCTCGTAAATGGTGCGCTCCCCGACATGCAGCAGCGTTGCGTCGGGATCCTGGAGCGGCTCGGGCTGGGCCACCGCATCGAATACAAGCCGAGGTTTCTGTCGGGCGGCGAACGCCAGCGGGTGGCGATCGGCCGCGCCCTCGTCAATCAGCCGCGGCTGATCCTGGCCGACGAGCCAACCGCCGCGCTCGACAAAGATTCGACGATGAATGTCATCAATCTGCTCAAGCAGACCACGATCGATTATGGCGCGGCCGTCATGATGGTCACGCATGACCACCGGATCATCGATTCGGCCGACCGCCTAGTCCACATGGTGGACGGCAGGATCATGTCCGACGTGGTTCTGCACGACGCTTTGCGGATTTGCGAATTCCTGCGCCCGATCGAGTTGTTCAAGAGCTTGACGCCGCGCCAGCTCACCGATGTCGCCGAACATATGAAGAAGCGCCACTACCCCGCGGGAGAGACGATCATCCGAGAGGGGGAGCCCGGAGAGGAGTTCTTTCTTGTCTCGGATGGCGAGGTCGAAGTCATCCGGGCCGATCACGAAGTGGCGCGGCTGGGGCCGGGGGACTTCTTCGGCGAGGTAGCGCTGATCAGCGGCGAACCTCGCAACGCCACCGTCGTCGCCGAAGGCGAGGTGGACACCTACGTGCTCGGCAAGACCGATTTCCAGACCGCGCTCGCCACCAGCCAGAGCTTCCGCGACCAGCTCTATCGCGTCTATTTCATGCGCCATTGATCACGCGCGCCTTAGCGCACAGGCGGCGCTTGCCCTCGCGGTGCTGACAGCTGATATAGTGCCGAGGGAGGCCGGCGGCGGACAGGTCCCTCGCCAACCCGGTCAGGTCCGGAAGGAAGCAGCCGTAACGAGCCCCGATCTGGGTCGTTCGTCCGGTCTCCCTTGCCTCGATACGGTTCTTCGTTATGAGCGATTCGGCGACCGCGTACCGCGTCCTCGCCCGCAAATACCGGCCTTCGACCTTTGCCGAGCTGATCGGTCAGGAGGCGATGGTCCGCACCTTGTCGAATGCGATTGCGACCGGGCGGATCGCCCACGCCTTTATCCTCACCGGCGTGCGCGGCGTCGGCAAGACAACGACTGCCCGTATCCTGGCGCGCGCGCTCAATTGCATCGGGCCAGACGGCGCTGGCGGCTCGACGGCGGAGCCTTGCGGCAAGTGCGCTCAATGCCTCGCAATCGCAGAGGACCGCCATGTCGACGTGCTGGAGATGGATGCCGCATCCCGCACCGGCGTCGACGATATCCGCGATCTGACCGAGGGTGTGCGCTACCGGCCGGTCTCCGGCCGGTACAAGGTTTACATCATCGACGAAGTGCACATGCTCTCGAAGAACGCCTTCAACGCTCTGTTGAAGACCCTCGAAGAGCCGCCGCCCGATGTCAAATTCGTGTTTGCAACGACCGAGATCAACAAGGTTCCGATCACCGTTCTATCACGCTGCCAGCGTTTTTCGCTGCGGCGGGTCCCGGTCGAACAACTGATCCCGCACTACCGGCGGATCGCCGAGGCGGAGCGCGTCGAAGTCGAGCCGACCGCGCTTGCGCTGATTGCCCGAGCAGCGGACGGCTCGGTGCGCGATGGACTGTCCCTCCTCGATCAGGCGATCGCTCTTGCAGCCGGGCGGATCACGGAAAGCGCGGTGCGCGACATGCTTGGTGTCGCCGATCGCGGTCTCGTATTCGACTTGCTGGAGAGCGTGTTGCGGGGCGACGCCCCGGCCGCGCTCGAGCAGATGGGGAGCCTTTACCAGGGCGGAGCGGACCCGCTGATGGTATTGCAGGATCTCCTCGACCTCGGTCATTTTATCACCCGGCTGAAGCTCGCGCCCGAGGCTGGCTTGGGTGATCCGATCGCCGAGGGCGACCGGGAACGGGTTCGGCCGCTTGCCGAGAAGCTGAGCATCCCGGCTCTCGCCCGGTTTTGGCAAATGCTGCTGAAGGGCCTCGAAGAGGTGCAGGTTGCACCATCGGCGATCCAGGCAGCTGAAATGGTGCTCGTCCGTATCGCCTACGTCGCCGATCTGCCCCCTCCTGCGGAATTGGTCCGCTCGGTCGCGGCGGTTTCCGGCCTCCCTGGGGGGCCGGCCGCGGGCCGAGGTAACGGCGACGCCAGCCGCTCGAACGCGGTTTCCGCTTCGCCGGCGATCACTGCCATCCAGCCCCCCGCGAGCGCCCAATCGCGGCCCACCGCTGGGAACGCGTTGCGCGCCGTCGCCGAAGTCCCCGCCGCTGCCATCGAATCCGCGCCGGACCCGATGCCGCAGAGTTTTCCCGACGTCGTCGCGTTGTGCGACAAAAGGCGTGAGCCGCTGCTTCGATCGCACCTGTGGTCCGACGTTCATCTTGTCCGTTTTGAACCGGGGCGGATCGAGTTTCGCCCGGCTACCGCTGCGCCGCGCGATCTGGCTAACCGGCTTGGCCAATTGCTCAGCGAATGGACTGGGAGCCGGTGGCTGATCGCAGTTTCGGAGGCCGCTGGGGAGCCGACCTTGCGCGAGCAGGAGGAGCGCCGTCAGCGGGATCTGCGGAACGAGGTCACGAGCCATCCGTTGGTGCAAGCGGTGCTCGAGACATTCCCAGGCGCGACGATCGCCGCGGTCCGTGAGCGGTTAGCGGCGGCGGACCATGCCGATGAGGCGCCTCCAGAAGACCCCGGAGACGACGCGGATGCAGGAGAGGACGGATCATGAAGAACATCGGCCAGCTGATGAAGCAGGCGCAGGAGATGCAAGCGAAGATGGCCGAAGTGCAGGCCCAACTCGAGACCGTCGAGATTAACGGCGCAGCCGGCGGCGGCATGGTTCGACTGACATTGAACGGCAAGGGTGACCTGAAGAAGATCAAGATCGACAAAAGCCTGCTCGTCGCCGAAGAGGGCGAGGTGCTGGAAGATCTGATCGTGGCCGCCTTCGGCGATGCCCGAGGCAAAGTTTCTGCTCACGCCGAACAGGAAATGCAGAAGCTTACTGGCGGCTTGCAATTGCCAGGAGGTATGAAGCTCCCGTTCTAATACCTGTCGTGCTTACCTGGCTTGTGGCAGGTGAGGTCCGGAGTGCCGCCGGGGACGAGGGATGTCCGAACTCGACACCTTGATCCAATTGCTCGCCAAGCTGCCTGGCCTCGGCCCGCGTTCGGCGCGGCGCGCCGCGTTGCATCTGATCAAGCGGCGCGAAACCCTGCTCCAACCGCTCGCAGGCGCATTGGCCAAGGCGGCGGCCGCTGTCCGTCCATGCCCTTCCTGCGGAAACCTCGACACAGTCGAACCCTGCACGATCTGCCGCGACCCCGAGAGGGATATAGCGGCGATCTGCGTTGTCGAAGATCTCGCAGACCTCTGGGCTCTCGAACGCACCGGGGCCTTTCGTGGGCGTTATCACGTCCTCGGTGGGACATTATCGGCGCTCGATGGTGTCGGCCCGGACGATCTCAATATCGAACGGCTTCTCGCGCGGCTGCAGCCCGGCCAAGAGCTGATCTTGGCACTAAACGCGACAGTCGAAGGTCAGACGACGGCGCATTATCTTGCGGACCGGCTAGCCGGGAGGGATATCACCATCACCCGGATTGCCCAGGGTGTGCCGATCGGGGGTGAACTCGATTACCTCGACGATGGAACCCTGGCCGCCGCCCTCAAGGCGCGGCGCGCGCTGGCACGAACTTGAAGCCGCGCGGTTCTATTTCTTTGTGCTTGCTCCGTTGCCGGCAGACCGCCGAGCCGATTGGCGACCGGTGCCTCGGCCAAGCCCGATTTTCTTGGCAAATTCCGACCGCTGCTCGGCATAGCTAGGCGCCACCATCGGATAATCCGTCGGAAGGCCCCATTTCGCGCGGTATTCGTCCGGCGTCATATTGTAGGTCGATCTCAAATGCCGCTTCAGCATTTTGAGCCTTTTGCCATCCTCGAGACAAATCAGATAATCGGGCGTGACGGACTTACGGATCGGCACCGCCGGCTTCAGCGGCTCCGCCTGGGGCTCCGCCGAGTGGCCTTCGAGCGATCTGAGTGAATTGTAAACGGCGTTGATTACTTCGGCCAACTGCGCGGTAGGCAGCGTATTGTTGCTCACATAGGCGGCAACAACATCGGCGGTCATCCTCAGCAAATCTTCCTCCGCCATTTTCGGCGGTGCCGATTCTGCCATTTCTCGCCCCGGGAAGTCCTAGAATCCGAACCGGCCGTATAATTGATGCACGAATTTCTTGTGTCAACCAAAACTTTAACGGGAGGACAGCAATCAGAATTAGTGACTTGGCGAATGACCGGACAAGCACAGGACGCTAGCAAATGCGATCGAACTGTTCGGCGCCTATGCTGATACCGAGCTGCTGGTGAGCGCCGCCGACCGCGATTTATGGTAGGCGGCTGGTGCTACGGAGCGAAATCTTGTAGACTATCCAGAGCTCGCCGCAGGGTATAGGGCGAGGGAGAGTTGCGCTGGGCCGGCGCGGTCGGTGGGCCGCGAATTATTCTGATTTCCGACGACAAGTGATTCTTATGTCTTCGACCCGCTCCTTGGCCTACGTTGACGATTTCTTTTGCGACACATTGTTCGAAGCCGATCCGGAGATTGCCGCAGCCATCGACCGGGAACGCGACCGGCAGCAATTTCAGATCGAATTGATCGCCAGCGAGAACATCGTCTCGCGCGCGGTATTGGAAGCCCAAGGCTCGCTGCTGACGAACAAATACGCAGAAGGATATCCTGGCCGCCGGTATTACGGGGGGTGCCAATTCGTCGATATTGCAGAGACGCTGGCAATCGAGCGCGCCAGGCACCTGTTTGGATGCCGGTTCGCCAATGTGCAGCCCCATTCCGGCGCACAGGCCAATCAGGCGGTGCTCGTTGCGCTGCTCCAGCCGGGGGACACCATTCTCGGAATGGCGCTCGCCGCGGGCGGCCACCTGACACACGGGGCGCGGCCGAATCTGTCCGGCAAATGGTTCAACGCAATCGCTTATGGCGTCCGCCGGGAAGACGGCCGCATCGATTTTGACGAGGTAGAAGAACTCGCCCGGCAGCATCGGCCAAAACTGATCATTGCCGGTGGCAGCGCCTATTCGCGGATCATCGACTTCGCCAGGTTTCGGGCCATAGCCGACGATGTCGGCGCCTGCCTTATGGTGGACATGGCGCATTTTGCCGGGCTCGTCGCCGGCGGCACCTATCCGAGCCCGCTTCCATACGCGCACGTCGTCACCAGCACGACGCACAAAACGCTGCGGGGCCCGCGAGGCGGGCTGGTTCTCACCAATGATGAAGAAGTCGCGAAGCGGATCAATTCAGCCGTTTTCCCTGCGCTGCAGGGTGGTCCGCTGATGCATGTGATTGCTGCCAAAGCGGTCGCGCTGCATGAGGCGATCCAGCCGAGCTTCAAAAACTATGCCGCAGCGGTCGTCGAGAACGCCAAAGTACTCGCGGCGAAACTGATCGAAGCCGGGCTCGACATCGTCTCCGGCGGGACCGACTCGCATCTGATGCTTGTCGACCTGCGATCCCTCGGCGTAACCGGCCGTGATGCCGAGGTCAGTCTCGAGCGAGCCGGCATCACATGCAACAAGAATGCCATCCCATTTGACCCGCAGAAGCCGACCGTGACCTCCGGCATTCGCCTCGGCTCGCCGGCGGCAACGACTCGCGGATTTGGTCCCGAGGAGTTTCGCGCAATCGCGTGCCACATCGTCGAGGTCTTGCGCGCCCTTGCGCGCGGACCGGGCGACAATGGCGCCACTGAGGCGCGAGTGCGCAGCAGCGCGCGCGATCTCTGTGCCCGGTACCCGATCTATGGCGGGCAAGGTGACGCAAGAAACCTGGCCGACTAGGACGGGAGGAGAATATGCGCTGTCCGTTTTGCGGAGCCGATGACACCCAGGTGAAGGATTCCCGGCCCACCGATGACCGCGGCGCAATCCGCCGCCGGCGCTTTTGCCCGAATTGCGCGGCCCGCTTCACCACTTTTGAACGGGTGCAATTGCGCGAGTTGACGGTCGTCAAGAAGCACGGCCAACGCGAGCCCTTCGACCGGGACAAGCTCGCGCGTTCCATCTACATCGCGCTACGCAAGCGGCCCGTCGAGCCGGATCGCGTCGAGCGCATCATCAATTCGCTCGTGCGTCAGCTGGAGAGTTCGGGCGAGACCGATATCCCAAGCGATATGATCGGCGGGCTTGTCATGGAGGCGCTGGCAAGCCTCGACCAGGTCGCATATATCCGTTTCGCCTCGGTATACCGCAATTTCCGCGAGGCGAAGGATTTCGGGGAGTTTGTCGGGCGCATCGCCGCCGATGGCGACTGATCCGGCACCGGTTATCGCGAACTTACCGAACGATCGGCAATTCGATTTGCGCATGATGCGCGCCGCGCTGGCGCTCGCCCGCCGCGGATTGGGCGCTGTCTGGCCAAACCCGGCGGTCGGATGCGTCATCGTCAAGGAAGGCCGCGTAGTCGGCCGCGGGTGGACGCAGCCCGGGGGGAGGCCACATGGCGAAACCGAAGCTCTCGGCCGGGCGGGCGAAGCTGCCCGGGGCGCCACCGCTTATGTCAGTCTGGAGCCCTGCTGCCACTGGGGCCGCACCCCGCCTTGCACCGATGCGTTGATCGCCGCTGGAATAGGGCGGGTCGTGGTCGCTGTTGAGGACGCCGACCCGCGCGTCGCGGGCGAGGGGATGGAGCGGCTGCGCGCTGCCGGCCTCGATGTCGAGACCGGTCTCTGCGCCGCCGAGGCCGCTGAAGTCAACGCCGGCTTCTTCTGTCGCCTCCGCAACGGCAGGCCGCTCGTTACGTTGAAGCTTGCTACCTCGCTCGATGGCCGCATCGCGACCGGGCGTGGCGAGAGCCAGTGGATCACAGGCCCGCCGGCTCGAGACCGCGCGCATGCGTTGCGGGGAGCTCACGACGCGATCATGGTCGGCGTCGGGACAGTAATTGCCGATGATCCGCAGCTCACGTGCCGGCTGCCCGGCTTGGCTCATCGTTCGCCGGTGCGCGTCGTCGTCGACCGGTATCTGCGCGTTCCGCCGACGATGCGCCTCTTTTCCGACCCCCGAATGGCGCCAACCTGGGTGATGACCCTGCCTTCGGCGGATCCTGCCCGGCGGCAAATGCTTCTCTCCGCCGGTGCCATTGTGATCGATATCGATCCCGGCTCCGACGGCAACGGCAGTCTCGCCGCCGCTCTCGCGGCCCTCGGCGAGCGCGGAATCACGCGGCTGCTCGTCGAAGGCGGCGGGCGTTTGGCGGCCGCGTTTGTCGGCGCCGGTTTGGTCGACAGGGTAGTTTGGGCGCACGCACCGATGCTGATCGGCGGCGACGGCGTTCCGGCAATCGCCGAACTCGGGCTCGGGATGCTCTCGGCGGCGCCGCGTTTTGAGCGCCTCTCGGCGGAGTCTGTTGGAGAGGACATGATGACTGTCTACCGGGTTCGCGGCTAACGGCGCTGCCCGCGGGTTCTAGCCACAGTAAGCGGGTATAGGTACCAGAGTGCGCTGACGACCACGAAAACAGACGCGCCGGCTGCGGACCCGACGGCGGCCGATCCGGAGATCTTCGCGATCACAACGTAGACATCGCCCGCCAAACCCAAACCGAGCGGAACGGTTGCCGCAGTGACGAGTGCACTGCCGATCCGGTACACATCTTCGGTGTCCTCGCCGGCATAGACAATCCGGTGATAGGGAGCGGGCGCCATCAGCATCACGACGGCGAGCGCGACCAGAAACAGGCTTGCGGCATGCACCACCATCGATGTTCTCGGAAGCTGCTCGAATGCCTGGGTAAGCACGATCGCAAGCTGAAAGCCGAACAGGGCCTGTGCGCCGGGTAGTATGACGCGCGCCTCGGTCAGCAATTGCTCGATTTTGGCCGGCAATGGCGTATCGGCCCGTTCACTGCGTTGGCCCCGAGTAATCATGCGTTCCCTCTCACCGACAAATCTCCGACGCAATTGCGGCAGGCCATACCACAGAGCCAGGGCCAGACCGGCTCCTGCCGCGCCCGCCCTTAGCGCCAGCGCGTTGTCGGCAAATATCCCCTCCGTGCCGACGAACAGGCCGATCCCCAGCGCCAATGCGAACGGCAGCAAGGCCAGATCGGCTATCGCGGTCGTATAGGCATGAAGCCGGCCGCTGTCCTGGCCCCCCTCGACGATCCGATGATAAGGCCCGGGAGCAATGAGCAAAGCGACCGTGCAGACGAGCAGCCCGAGCCCGACCCCGTCCATATAGCGGACATGCGCCGGGAGCCCGGCGAAGGTTTCGCTGAACACCCCACGAAAACCGAAGCCGAGCAGGACCTGCGCCCCAAGGATCAAGATCCGAGTTTCGTCAAGCGCGGTCTTGACCTTCTTCGATAATTCCATACGGGAGTAAACGCGTTATGGGCGTGTTCGGTCTCAAGAAGCACCACTGTCGCCATCACTCGGCGAAGGTGTTTGTTAGTACCGGAACAGGTGCGCGACCACGACCTTCAGGACCATCCGCCAGAAGCTATGCAAACCATTCGTGACCGGATGTGCGGACGGAACGCAGCTGGGGCTGTCCATCGTTCGCGACGCGGCCTTGGTCTATGGCGGGACTCAGAGCCGAGGCAATGCCAATGAAAGGCCAGGCGCCGCTTGATTGGTTGAATTTCTTTTTGGCCGACGTCAAAGATGGACTCGGCCCATTTCTCGCCATTTATCTGCTCTCGAGCCAGCACTGGGACGCCGGCGAAATCGGCGTAGTTATGACGATGGCGGGCATTGCTACTGTGGCAGCCCGTGCGCCCTTCGGCGCCCTGATCGACTGGACACATGGGAAGCGAGCGTTGATCGTCATGGCGGCAGTCGCCGTCGCGGTTGGCGCGGTCGCAATCTCGCTGCTTCCAAATTTCTGGCTGGTCGCCGCCGCACAGACCGTGATCGGCAGCGCCGATGCAGTTTTCCCGGCGGCGGTTGGGGCCATTTCGCTTGGCATTGTCGGGCCTGAGTTCTTCACGCGAAGGGTCGGTCGCAACGAGGCATTCAACCACGCGGGCAATGCCTTTACGGCGATCACCGCAGGGATTGCCGGCTGGCTATCGACGCCTCGCGCTGTTCTTTGGCTGGTCTCGGCGCTTGCGGCGTTGAGTGTTCTTGCCGTCCTCACGGTCAATTCCCGCTCGATCGATCACAGCCTCGCACGCGGCTCCGACCGGGAGCGTGACGGGCAGCCCAGCGGCTTGGGGCTCATCCTGGAATGCAAACCGCTGCTGATCTTCACGGCCTCGATCACATTGTTTCATTTCGCCAATGCGGCGATGTTGCCGCTGCTCGGCGAGAAGCTTGCTCAAAGCTATCCAGGCGCCGAAACGTTGTTCATGGCGGCATGCATCATCACCGCACAGCTCGTCATGGTGCCGATGGCGATACTGGTCGGCCACAAGGCCGACAGTTGGGGGCGCAAGCCGATTTTCCTAGCCGGCTTTGCGGTGTTGCCGGTCCGCGGCATCCTCTACACACTCACCCAAAACCCGTACGCGCTCGTCTCGATCCAAGTGCTTGACGGCGTCGGCGCCGGCATCTTTGGTGCGCTCTTTTTTATCGTGATCGCCGATCTGACAAAGGGTACCGGGCGCTACAACCTCGCTCAAGGGGCGGCATCGGCGTCCTGGGGCCTGGGTGCTGCGCTCAGCAATTCTGTCGCGGGCTACATCGTCGATGGCGCCGGCTACTCGGCGGCGTTCCTTTTTCTGGCTGGCTGCGCATTTGCGGCGCTTTTGCTGTTCTGGACGGCGATGCCGGAGACCAGTGACGGCCGAGCTTCGCGCGCGGCGGCGCCGAACGAAAGATAGGCAGCGGCCCCGGCCGATTGACAGATGGCTACCCGAGCTCGAGCGGGCGATCCAACCGGACGCGCTACCCCCAACAGTCGGTCTCGACGGGTCCAGCGGTGGATTTGGCTCGTGATCGCAATCGCCGCGGCAGCCGGTGGCCTTACCGGTATCGGTTTTGCGTGGCGATCCAGAGTACTGACCACGGGGCTACCGTCTCTCCTTCCCGAGGCCGTTACCGCAGGCATTTTCGCGATGACTTACTTCGTGATCGCGATCGGACGGTTGCCGGGCTTCCAGCTCGACCGGGCCGGAGCCGCGCTGGTCGGCGCGAGCCTGATGGTCGCTGCCGGTGCGCTGCCGCTCGAGGAAGCACCCAAGGCGATCGATTTCGACACGATCATCCTGCTGCTCGGGGTAATGATTGTCGTCGCCAATCTGCGGCTTTCGGGCTTTTTCGGTCTCGTCAATGGCTGGGTCGTTACCCGCGCACGGCACCCGACCGTGCTGCTCAGCACGATCATTATTGTCTCGGGAGTCCTCTCGGCGTTTCTGGTAAACGACGCCGTTTGCTTGGTGCTCGCGCCTCTCGTCCTCGAGCTCGTCACGCGGCTCCGGCGCAATGCCGTACCGTACCTGCTCGCGGTCGCGATGGCCTCGAATATCGGCAGCACTGCGACGATTACCGGCAATCCGCAGAACATGATCATCGGCAGTCTGTCGCACATCCCCTACGGCACTTTCGCCGCAGCGCTAGCGCCTGTGGCCGGGATCGGACTGGTGCTGACCGCGGTAATGATCGGCCTCGTCTATCGCGCCGAATTCTGGACGCGTCAGCCGCTGAGCGGCAAACCGGAGCGGGTCAATGCCAACGGTCCGCTCGTCGTCAAATCGGTCGCGGTTTCGTTCGCAATGATTGCGGCTTTTTTTGCCGGCATTCCGCCCGCCGAAGCGGCGATTGTCGCCGGCGCCATCCTCCTGCTCACCCGGCGCATCAAATCGGAGAAAGTCTATGCCGAGATCGACTGGACTTTGCTGTTGATGTTCGCCGGGCTGTTCATCGTCGTTGCCGGGCTCGAGCGGAGCGTGTTCTCACCCGAAACCCTCAGCCGTGTCGGGCATCTGCATCTCGAGCGAGTCCCGGTGTTGAGTGGGATTACCGCAATTCTCTCGAACATCGTCAGCAACGTTCCGGCAGTGCTTGTGCTGAAACCGTTCATTGCCCCATTGCCATCACAACAGCAGGCTTGGCTGACTGTCGCAATGGCCTCGACCCTCGCCGGCAACTTCACTCTGGTCGGCTCGGTGGCCAACCTGATCGTCGTGCAACGGGCGCGGGCGCAAGGTGTCGAAATCGGGTTCTGGGAATACCTCAAGGTCGGCGCGCCGTTGACGGTGCTGACGATCGTGATTGGCGCGTTCTGGCTCTCAATCTCGTGAAGCCAGTTCAATTGCGGTTCGCCGCTAATCTTGCACTGAATGGAGTTGCGATCCGCCGCGAGAGGAGAGTGCGCGCCACGCCTGCGCAGCGATCGCGATCACTCTAAGTGAAGCCGAGCTGCCGTCAGCCTCGCCTTTTTCGAAATCGCCTTCGCTGACCGCCATCTGGTTTGTCACATGGGCGAAACACAAAACCGGTTTGCCGCGTGCCTTGGCGAAGGCGTAAAGGCCCGCCGCTTCCATTTCGACCGCTAGAATGGCGCACGCTCGGGCGCGTTCGATGGCAGCGGCGGTTTCACGGAACGGCGCATCGGTCGTCCAGCTGGCGCCGCGCGTCATGGGCTGCTTGGCCGTCGTAAACGCGCTCATTGCAGCTTCGACGAGCATCCCGTCAGCTTCGGCGAACTCCGCGGGTGCCAAGTAATGGTAACTGGTACCCTCGTCGCGCAAAGCGCGATCAATCAGAATAAAATAGGGCGGCGGCCCCTCCTCTAAGATCTGTCCGGCTGAGGTCATGCTGATCAGCAGGCGACATCCCGAGGCAAACAGCTGCTCGGCGAGCAAAACCGCGAACGGGGCACCGACAGCGCAGCCGATGATCCCGAAATCCCCGCCCGCCTCTTCGAATTCGTAGAGCTCGGTGTGATAACACGCCCACCCAGCAGACCGGACGCTGCGTCCGGTCTTGGCGAGCGCGCGGACGATATCGCCGTCCGGGTCGAGCACACAGACTTCCGGTATCGCGGAGCCCTGCAGGTTTTTCTGCCGCCGCGCTTCACGCAACAGATTTTCCGGCGCGAAGACCGAGGGCGCGGCAAAGTCCTTACCGGCCAGAATTGGCGGTGAGTTTGACACTTTGGCGTAACCCCAATTAACTGCGGCGGTCCGCGGTCATGGTCCGATCAGGTATCCTGGCCCATGATGCCGGGTCAAGCACGGGAAACGCGATCAGTAGATGTTGAGGGTGAGTGGCATGGGCATGCTCGTAAATGGCATCTGGCACGATGACGAGCCGTTGATGACTGGCAGCGACGGCAGCTTTGTGCGGCCGGAATCAGGGTTCCGTGACCGCGTGACCCGCAACGGAACCTCGGGCTTCAAGGCAGAAGCCGGCCGTTACTACCTGATCACCGCTCCCTCATGCCCGTGGGCGCATCGCACGGTGCTGATGCGCAAGCTGAAGGGCCTCGCGGATACGATCCCCATCCTCGAGTCCGACCTGCCCAAGGGGCAGGGCTGGGCATATTCGCGCGGCTTCGATGATCTCCGGCCGGTCAATGGCATTTTCCACGTTCATCAAGTCTACAGCGCGGCCCGCTCCGGCTTCACCGGCCGGGCCACTGTTCCGGTATTGTGGGACCGGCAGAGCCGCACAATCGTCAACAATGAGTCGTCCGAGATCATTCGGATGCTGAACTCCGAGTTCGACGATTTTGGTGATGCGGCGCTCAATCTCTACCCCGAGCCAATACGCAGCGTGATCGACGAGACCAACACCTTTGTCTATGACGCGATCAACAACGGGGTTTATCGCTGCGGCTTCGCCCGGACCCAAGCCGCCTACGAGGACAGCTTTCGCAAGCTGTTCGCAGCGCTCGACAGCCTGGAAGCGCGGTTGAGGCGTCAGCGCTATCTCGCCGGCGACCGATTTACCGAAGCCGATCTGAGGCTGTTCCCGACATTGGTACGCTTCGACGCAGTCTATTACAGCCATTTCAAATGCAACCTGCGACGGCTCGCCGATTATTACAATCTGTCGAATTACACCCGCGACATCTACCAGGTGCCAGGGGTCGCCGAGACCGTCGACATTCCTCGAATCAAGCTCGGCTATTACGGCGGCATGCGGAATCTCAATCCCAGCGGCATCATCCCGCTTGGCCCCGAACTGGATTTTGCGGCACCGCACGACCGCGGCCGATTGGCCAAAGCGGCCTGAACGGCCCGATGGAGGCGTATCGTTACCCGCATTATTACGCGATCGCCCTGGCCCCAACCGACCCGGCAGGCGAGATCGACTTCTTCGAAGCCGCAATCGAGAGGTTTTCCCAAGCCGAGGTTAGCCGGGTCTTCGAGCTCGGCGCCGGAACCGCGCCTTATCTGGAGGAATGGCACCAGCGGGGTTACGCTTATTGCGGGCTCGACCTGAGCCCGGAGATGATCGAGTTTGGCCGCGAGAAGGCGCGTCGCCTCGGCATCGACGCCGAGTTTGTCCAGGGCGACATGCGAGAACTCGATCGCGCTCTCGGCCCATTCGATCTCGTCTATGTCTTGCTCGGCTCACTCTACGTCCGGTCCAATCGCGAGTTCGTCGATCACCTCGACCGCATTGCCGCTGTGCTGGCGCCGGGAAGTCTCTACTTATTGGACAGCTTTGTGTGGTTTCGCATTTTTCATGACTACAAGCGGAGCTGGACGCGGCGCCAAAGTGGGGTAACCGTCCATACGCGCTACCGCGCCGAGCTGACTGATCCGGTGGCGCAAACCTATGAGGAGTGTCTGACCTTCACGGTGGACGACCATGGCAGGACTGTGGTCATCAACGGCCGCGTTCCCGTTAAAATATTTTTCCCGCAGGAATTTCTGTCCCTTGTCGAGCTCAGCAGGCAGTTCGATTTTATCGGCTGGTACAACGATTTCAGTTTTACTGCGGAGTTGAAGCCCGAAGGCCGTCATATTGTTATTCTGCGGAGGCGCTGACTGCCGCCGACCGCTCGGCGGCTTCAGGCTCTTCCTCGATGCTGAGCGCGTCATTGAACTTGTTGAAAAACCCGCACAGTGTAATGCGCAAGGTCAGCTCGACCTGCTGCACCTCACTGAAATAGTCGCGAAGCCGGGGAAAAAGCGCTTCCGGAATGCAGTTTGGCCTTTGCCTGGCGGCGATCGCGTAGCGAACCGGGACCCATTGACCCGCTGCTCAGAACGCTGCGGCGTGGGTCCCGGCCTGCGCCGGGACGACGATTATCCGAGCGGCCCTTGGAAGACCTGGTCGACATAGGTGTCGGACAGCGGCTCCAATGCCTCCGGCCATTGGCCGTTGACGCGCCGCCGCTCCGAGGCCGGGCGGACCCGGCCGTCCCAGCCGATTTGCTCCATGTAATAATAGAGCTGGATGCAGTGGCCGTCGGGGTCGAGCGCGAAGGCCGTGTAATCGATGCCGGGGTGGAGCTCGGGCGGGATCGAGTTGACAAAGGTGACTCCGTGTCCCTTTAAGAATTCGATCGCCTTCCGCAATTGCTTGTAACTGCCGACCTCCACGCCAAACGACATGCACGTCGTGTGCTCGCTGAACCCCAATATGCGCCGCAATTCCTTTGGATAGAGCGCAACACTGTGGTGCTCGGCACCGCAGCGCAGAAAGACGCAGCGGGCGCCGCGATAAACGCTCTCCTCACTGCGCACAAAGCCGAGGCGCTCGGTGTAAAAATTCTCCGCGCGTTCGACGTCCTCGACAAACAAGCCCACCGGGCCGACTTTCGTTATTTTAAACGGCCGCGGCAACAGGACGCCCTCGACATCATAATGGGCGCCGTTGGGCGGCTGCGGACGATGGCCGGAAAAGATGTCGATGCCTTTCTGCTGTGCCTCGGCTACTTCGGCCGCTTCCGACATCTGCGGCAATGCCGGCTTCTCGTTGAAGCCGCGGTAATACATGTCGCGCGGCTTGCTGAGGCGGTTCCAGCCGATCTGCTCAATACCGTAATAGAATTCATTAGTGTGCCCGTCCGGATCGTAGACGTAGACGTGCCAGTTGCTTCCCGGCATGTCGCGGCCGACGCGCTGGATGCGGACTTGCTGTTCCTCGAAATAGGTGTGGGCGTCAACGATCTCTTTGAGGCTACCGCATTGCCAGGTGATTTGGTTGATCGTCACCTCGGGCGCAAATTTGCGGTCGGCGCGATGATCCATGACCCGCTTCGGGAACAAGACGAAGGCGTGATGGTCGGTCCCGTAGCGCATGAAATAGCCGCGCGGGTCGCCCAGATCGGCGTCTTTGGGGAACCACGGCGCCCTGGAGAAATCCAGTGCATCGGCAGCGGTAAAGCCGAGCAGGTCGCCATAGAACTCGCGGCCTTCCGGCAATTTCTCGACATTGAACCCGAAATGCCCGAGGCGGCGGATCTTGAACGGCCGCTGCAGGTATATTCCGCCAACGTTGTAGCGCTGCGTGACGGCTGACATGGTCGATCCCTCGCTTGCCCGCGATGCGTCGAGGGGTGATTATCCCATCCTCGCGCGGCGCCGCCAAGCGCGGCCGGTTTCTGAGGGAGAATTGCAGGTGACCCAGGCGCTCGAAGGTATTCGCGTCATCGACTTCACACACGACCAGGCTGGCCCCTCTTGCACGCAGATGCTGGCCTGGCTCGGCGCCGACGTGATCAAGATCGAGCGCCCGCCGCACGGCGACCGGGCGCGCCGGTTGTGGAACATGGACAACCCGGATCTCGACAGCTTTTTCTTTCTGCTGCTCAACAGCAACAAGCGCAGCACCGTCATCAATCTGCGAACCGAAGAGGGTAAGGAGATCGCCCGGCGCCTGATCAAAAGCGCCGACATCGTCGCGGAAAACCTTGGACCCGGGGTCATGGAACGGCTGGGTCTCGGCTGGGAGGCGGTGAAGGCCCTCAATCCGCGGGCGATCTATGCTTCGGTGAAAGGGTTCGGCTCCTATGGCCCCTACAGCGGGTTCAAGTGTTTCGAGCCGGTCGCGCAGGCGACCTCCGGCGCGATGAGCGTCACCGGCGAAGCCGGCGGCCCGCCGATGGTCAACGGCGCTAATATCGGCGATTCCGGCACCGGCATGCATCTGACGATCGCGATCCTCGCCGCCCTGGTGCAGCGCCAGAGCACCGGCCGCGGCCAGCTTGTCGAGGTCGCGATGCAGGAGGCGGTATTGAACCTGACCCGGGTCAAATACACGCAGACCCTCGCAAACCGCAAACCGCTCGAACGCACCGGCAACCGCTCGGCGACGGGCGGCTGGTCCGATCTGCTGCGCTGCGCCGGCAACGGCTCGAACGATTACGTCTATATCATCATCCCGCCCGACAACCCGGAGATGTTCGAGGCGATGACCGACGTGATCGGCCGCCCTGATCTGCGCAATGACGACAGCTTTGCGACGCCTGCGGCGCGCGCCCGCAACGGAGCGGCATTGACCGCGGAGATCGAGCGCTGGACGAGCGGACGCGAAAAGCGCGAAGTCATGAAGGCCTTTGCCGGGCGCGGCATCGTGTGCGGCGCGGTGCTCGACACCGCCGAGGTGCTGGCCGACCCGCATCTGCGCGAGCGCGAGACGATCTTCGACCTGGAGCACCCGACGCGCGGGCGCTTTTCGGTGATCGGCTGCCCCGTGCGCCTCTCGGATTCGCCAGTCACCGCCAAGCGCGCGCCGCTGAAGGGCGAGCACACCGAGGATATATTACGTAGCCTCGCCGGCTACACGGCGGACGAAATCCGGCGGCTGCGCGAGAGCAACGTCATCTGAGTTCGCGGGAGGAACCGGAATTGAGTGAACGCGGATCGATGAACGGCGCCGAATGGCTCGCGCGGGCGCTGGCCGGGGCAGGCACAACGCATGTGTTTTTTGTCGAGTCGGTGCTGCGCCGCACGTTGCTGCAATTGAAGGACCTCGGCGTCACCCCGGTGCTCGCGCACACCGAAAAGGCGGCGGCCTACATGGCCGACGGCTATGCCCGCATTGCCGGGCGGCCTGGAGTGTGCATGGCGCAGGCGGTCGGCGCGGCGAACCTCGCCTCCGGATTGCAGGACCCGTTTCTCGGACGCAGCCCGGTCATCGCGCTGACCGGACGAAAGCCGCCGGCCTTCCAGCACCGCAACGCGTACCAGGAAATTCTGCACGCGCCGCTCTTTGCGGCAGTGACAAAGTTCTCGACCACCGTCGACCTGACGGCTGACTTACCGCGGCTGATGCGTCACGCGTGGCGCGCCGCGTTGGCCGATACGCCGCGCCCAACGCATCTCGACTTCTCCGGCCATCAGGGGGATGAAATCGAGCTCGGCCAAACCGCCGAGCCGCCGGTCATTGACCCGGAAGGCCGCCGCATCCCTGCGCATCGCCCGGCCGCCCACGCCGCGGATGTCGAGCGCGCCGCCGCCGCGCTGACCGCGGCTCGCCGTGTCGTGATCGCCGCTGGCGACGGGGCTGCCGCCTCACAAGCGGGACCGGAGGTTCTCGCCTTGGCCGAGGCGCTGCAGGCGCCGGTCGCCACGACGCTCGGCGCGCGTGGTCTGATCCCGACGCGGCACCGGCTCTCCATCGGGGTCGCCGGCAGCTACTCCGCGCCTCCCGCTAACCGCATCGTCCACGGTGCCGACCTCGTGCTGTTCATCGGCTGCGACACGGGCGACCAGGTCACGTTGAATTGGACCGTGCCGCCGATCGACACAAAAATCGCGCAGATCGATGCCGATCCTCTGGAGATCGGCCGCAGCTACCCGAACACGACGGGCCTTGTCGGCGACCCGAAGGCGACCTTGGCCCGGCTCAACGACGCGATCGGCAAGCCGGTCCGCGATGCCGGCTTTGCCGAGGAAGCCGCGCGCATCGTTGCGGACTGGCGCGCGACGATGACCCCTCTCATCGAGAACAACACCGCGCCGATCCGCGTGGAGCGGCTCTGCGCCGAGATTACCCGCGCCCTGCCAGCCGACGGGATCCTCGTGGCGGACACCGGATACTCGGGGATCTGGACCGGCACGATGATCGATCTGAACGGCGCCGGGCAGACCTATTTGCGGGCGGCCGGCTCCCTCGGCTGGTCATTTCCGGCCTCGCTCGGCGCGAAATGCGCGGCTCCGGCGCGGAAAGTGCTGTGTTTTACCGGCGATGGCGGATTCTATTACCACCTCGCCGAGTTGGAATCGGCGCGGCGCTGCGGCATCGCCGTCGCAGTCGTCGTCAATAACAATTCCGGTTTTGGCCAGAACCTGACCGGCGTGCGCCGCGTCGCCGGCAACCGGCCAGGCCGGGGAGAGGAGCTGATCCGCTTTGGCCCGACCGACTTTACCGCTGTGGCGCGGAGCTTTGGCGTGCGCGGCATCCGGGTCGAGCATCCCGCCGAGGTCGCCCCTGCCCTCGCCGAGGCGTTGGGTGCGAGCGAGCCGATCGTCGTCGACGTCGTGACCGATCTCGAGCCGCGCGCTCCCGAACCGTGGTCGCCGGCGAGGAGTGCGTAAGTGGAAAGCAGCACGCCGACCCGCCTGGTGATCGGGCTGTTCTATTCGAGCGGGATCGCTGAGGACGCCGTTCACCGGCTGATCACCGAGGGTGTCGCGGCGCGGGATATCGCGCATCGTGTGCTGAAAGAGGCCGGCTCTGTCCCGCCGGTTCTGCAGCCCGAACTCGCGGCGCTGGATGTCGATCCACTGGTGATCGGCAATGCCCGCGAGACCTTCGCGCGTTTTATCCGCAATGGCGAGACGGCGGTGTTCGTCCGCGCTCTCGATGACGAGCAGGTCGAGTTCGCCACTGACGTTCTAAAGCTCTATCTGCCGATGACGATCGAGGTCGTGCCTCTGACCGAACGGCCGCCCCCGCCATAGCCGAGGTTGACCCTCAGCAAGACTTCATCTTACGCTCGGCACGACAGCTTTATTACAATCACGGAGGACATGATGGGCGGTTTGGCGGTCGCGGATCTGAGGAGCGCGGATCTGAATAGCGTCCTGGCGCCGCTCAACTTCCTGGTTCCGATGGCGGAAAAGCCGGTCGCCTACAATTACGAACCGCCGCCGGGTGTTCCGGTGCGGACGGGCGAAAGCGAAGAGCACCAGGTGCCGATCCGGGATGCGCGCCCGCTGATCGGCCGGCTTTCCCTGGACAAGGAAGGGTTTGTACTGCTGCACCACCAGAGCGCAGTGAAAAACTTTTACGACGAGGACGAAATAGCCGCGGTTTATTACCCCGAGTGCGAGCGCGTCATCAAAGAAGCGACGGGCGCGGCGCGCGTTATCGCGTTTGACCATATCGTGCGCAACGCGGCGATGTCGGCGAAGGCCAACACGATAAAGATCCCGGCAAAGCGTGTGCACAACGACTACACCGCCTGGTCATCGCCGATGCGCGTGCGCCAGCTGATGGGCGACGAGGCCGAGAAGTTGTTGAAACACCGCTATGCGATCATCAATCTGTGGCGGCCGATCCGCGGGCCGGTGCTGGAATCGCCGCTGACATTGTGCGATGCGCAGAGCCTCTCCGAGAAGAATCTGATCGCCAGCGACCTCAAATACCCCGACCGCACCGGCGAGACCTATTCGATCACCTACAATCCCGACCAACGCTATTACTATTTCCCGAAGATGCAGGCCGACGAGGCCGTATTGATCCGCTGCTTCGACTCGGCACCCGAGGGAGCCGCCCGGTTCTCCGCCCATACCGGCTTCGACGACCCGACCTCGCCACCCGACGCGCCGCCGCGCGAGAGCCTCGAGGTGCGCACTCTCGTCTTCTTCACACCGGGCACCTGACCCTCACCCACCCGACGCTGCCGCGTCGTGTCCCCCTCTCCCCCAGTGCGGGAGAGGGCGCCGAGCGTAGTGAGGCGGGAGAGGGCTAAGCCGGCGTTGGCGTGATCCGGCGCAATGCCAGCAGCAGCTCGTCGCTGATGAGGCGCATGCTGGCCAATGCATGGCCGAGCGGCATGCCGCTCCAGTGCGTGCGGAACATCAGGAAATTCGCACCCGCTTCTTCCCAGCACGGGCGCAATTGCTCGTAACACTCTTCGGGGCTGCCAATGACAAACCGGTCGCGCAGCAGTGATTCAAAGGGTTGCGAGAACGAGTCCTCGCCCGGCAAGACCTCGTCCTGGCCCCAGGTCGCATAGGTCCGGTATTTCTCGGCAAGATAGGGACCGGCCATTTCGAGGGCGGTTCTTTTGTCTTTGGCGCAATAGATCTCGCGGGCGTAGGGCAGGACCCGCGGAAACGGTTTGCCCAGACGCGCAAGTTCTGCACGATACAGAACCAATTGCCGCGTGATCTCTGGGATCGTGGCGTGCGGGTTGACAAACCAGCTGTCACCGAGCCGGGCGGCGCGCTTTACTGCGCGGTCGTTGTTGGCGGCAAACCAGATCGGCGGGTGCGGCTGCTGCACCGGCCGGGAGGTCATTGTGACATTGGCCAGTTTGCAGATGTCGTTCTCGAAACTGACATTGTCCTCGGTCCAGAGCCGCTTGACGACTTCGAGACATTGCTCAAACCGGCGCACCCGGTGCCCCCGCGGCACGCCAAACGCGTCGAATTCGACATCGCGATAACCGAGCCCGACGCCAAAGACAAAATTGCCGCGCCAGATTGCATCGAGCGAGGCGATGTGCTCGGCGACTTCGACCGGATTGTGCAATGTCGTCAGCAAGACACCCGAGATGCCGGTCATCTCGCCCGCCTCGGCGGCCAGGCGCGCGAGAAACGGCACGAGCTGCACCTGCCGCACCCCTTCGCTCAGGTAATGTTGGCCGGTCGCGACGGCATCCCAGCCGCGGTCGCGCGCCAGCCGGGTCATCGCGTATTGCGCCTCGAGAGCGGCGATCATGTCGCTCCCCGGCGGGTATTGGCAGGTAAGAAAGATCCCGACCTTCATGACCCCTCCCAACCTCGACAGGTTGCCTCGTCCGACAAGCTCGTAGATGATCGCCCGCAGCGAGGCAAGGGAGGAGGAAGTGCAGTGGACAGCTTCAGTGCCAGCGACGGTCTGCGCCTTGCCTATCGCATCGACGACTTCACCGACCCGTGGAAAGAGGCGCCAGTTTTGCTGCTGCTGCACGCCGCAATGGGCAGCATGCGCCGCTATTATGCCTGGGTCCCGCCGCTCAGCCGGCACTACCGGGTGGTGCGGATGGACCTGCGCGGCCATGGCAATTCACCGGTTCCGCCGCCCGAGCGCGAGCTTACTCTAGACCGGCTGGTGCGTGACGTCATCGAGCTGATGGATCATCTGGGCTGCCCGAGCGCCCACATTGTCGGCAATTCCGCGGGCGGCTATCTCGGCCAGCAATTGGCGATGAACCATGGCGGGCGGGTGCGCAGCCTGATGCTCTTCGGCTCCACGCCGGGGCTCAAACATAGTCAGGCGCCGAGCTGGATCCCGCAGATCCAAGCGAAAGGCATGCGCGCCTTTCTCGCCGAGACGATCGCCGAACGCCTGCCGCTCGACCAAGTCGATCCGGGTCTCGTCGAATGGTTTCTCGACGAAGCCGCGAAAAACGATCCGGCCTGTATCGGCAAATTCGTCTTGCTGATGGCGAGCTACGACTGGAGCGACCAGCTCCACCGCATCAATTGTCCGACGCTTGTCGTCGTGCCGGGCGCCGAGCCGATCGGCTCGACGGCAAATTACGAGCCGTTCCGCAGGCACGTCAAAGGTGTCGAGATGCGCGTCTACGAGGGCGCGCCGCACAACATCTGCGACGCCTTCCCCGACCGCTGCACCGGCGACGTACTCGATTTCCTCAGTCGCCGCTTCGGGCTCGGCGTCTGATCCGCTATCGTCGAAAATCGGTGTTGGCGCTTGGCCGAGAATGGCCGCACAATGAACTAACCACATCCGCGGAGGAGAGAG
>JAFASL010000842.1 GCA_019244535.1 Alphaproteobacteria bacterium | reverse complement strand
TCCAGCTTTTCGTTGCCCCCCAGCCGCCCTCCCAACAGCGCGTCGACAAGGCTCAACTGTTGCGTCATTCACCGACCCCCGCTCTTCCCCCAAGACCCAGGGAATCACGGATGTCCTCCCAACGCCAGCGGCTTTTGCAGAGAAATCGTGGTGCGGGAGAGGGGCTTTGGGCTGACAGCATTTTAGCCCCTCTCCCGCAATGCGGGAGAGGGTGCCGAACGCAGCAAGGCGGGTGAGGGGATACATGATCGCCTATGCGATCCGCCGCATCGCGCTGATCATCCCGACCCTGTTCGCGATCATGGTCGTGAATTTCGTGATCATCCAGGCGGCGCCTGGCGGGCCGGTCGAACAGATGATCTCGAAGCTCAAAGGCAGCGACGTCAGCGCCACCGAGCGGGTCAGCGGCGGCACCGGCGAGTTCAAGACCGAGGCGGCTGGCGGGGATACCCGCTACCGCGGCGCCCGCGGCCTCGACCCGGCGCTGATCAAGGAGCTCGAAAAGCAATACGGCTTCGACAAGCCGCCGCTCGAGCGCTTCCTGCTGATGATGCGCAACTACATCACCTTCGATTTCGGCACCAGTTTCTTCCGCGACCGCCGCGTCGTCGATCTGATCAAGGAGAAATTGCCGGTGTCGATCTCGATCGGGCTCTGGACGACCCTCATCACCTATCTCGTCTCGATCCCGCTCGGTATTAAAAAGGCGGTGCGCGACGGCAGCCGGTTCGATGTGTGGACCAGCGGTGTCATTATTGTCGGCTATGCGGTGCCGAGCTTTCTGTTCGCGGTATTGCTGATCGTGCTGTTCGCCGGCGGCAGCTATCTTTCGATCTTTCCGTTGCGCGGCCTCGTCAGCGACAATTGGACTTCATTGTCCTGGCCAATGCGCATTGCCGATTATTTCTGGCACATCGCATTGCCGATCACTGCATTGGTGATCTCCGGGTTTGCCACCCTGACGATGCTGACCAAGAACTGTTTTCTGGAGGAGATCAACAAGCAATACGTCTTGACCGCCCGCTCCAAAGGATTGACCGAGCGGCGGGTGCTCTACGGCCACGTCTTTCGCAATGCAATGCTGCTCGTCGTCGCCGGATTCCCGGCGGCGCTGATCGGGATTCTATTTACCGGCTCACTGTTGATCGAAGTCATCTTCTCGCTCGACGGCCTGGGTCTCCTCGGCTTCGAGGCGGCGATCAACCGCGACTATCCAATCATGTTCGCGACGCTCTACGTATTCACTCTGATTGGGCTGCTCTTAAAGCTGGTCAGCGATCTGACCTACATGTTGATCGACCCGCGCATCGATTTTGCCGCCCGCAGGGTGTGAGGCGGCCGGTAAGAGCAATTTCTTGCTTGCTAAGAATAGTTCCCCTATCGTCGCTCATATGGATTACCGCGATCGGGTCGTGATAGATCCGGAAATTCGGTTCGGGAAGCCATGCGTTCGGGGAACCCGTATCACGGTCGGCGACGTACTGTCGTACCTCGCTTCCGGCATTAGTGAGCAAGAACTCTTGAGCGACTTCCCGCAGCTGACGAGAGAGGACGTTCGCGCTTGCCTCGCCTTTGCAGCGGAGCGCGAACGTCGGGTTGTGAGCATCCCAGCTGCCTGACAAGGCACATAGGCTGCTTTTCGACGAAAATCTGGCGGCTCGACTTGTCGCGGAGCTAGCCAACCTGTACCCGGGCTGTGCGCATGTTGGAAGCCGAGGCTTGGCGGGCAGCTCCGACCGTTTGATCTGGCAGCATGCGCTGGACCATGGGCTCGTGATTGTAACCAAGGACGAGGACTTCCATCGGTTCAGCGTGCTCTATGGGGCTCCGCCGAAAGTGATCTGGATCCGGATTGGAAACTGCTCGACGGCGGACATCGCCCGCTTGCTCACCGAGCGCCGCGAGGCAATCGATCGCTTTGTCGAAGACGAAGAGGCCGCGTTCCTTGCACTCGCTTGATCGTCGTATGGCAGCCCAGAAAGTTTGGTGAACTCACCGCCTGCAGCGGCCCGGAGGGGAGGAAATGGCAGAGCGGGTCGAGCGACGGTTGACCACGATAATAGCTGCCGACGTCGCCGAGTACAGTCGGCTGATGCGCGCCGACGAGGACGGCACGCTCGCGGCCCTCACCACCTGCCGAGCAATCATTGATAAGTTGATTGCCGAGCACCGCGGCCGGATTGCCAACACTGCCGGAGACTCGGTGCTCGCCGAGCTTCCGAGTGTCGCCGAAGGTCTCTCTTGCGCGCTCGCGATCCAAAAAGCGCTCGGCAAGCACAGCGAGCGCCTTCCGCTCCGCCGGCAGATGCGGTTCCGCATCGGTGTTCATCTCGGCGATGTGATGATCAGAAGCGGCGATATGTTCCGCGATGCCGTTAACATTGCGGCTCGCCTGCAGGCGCTCGCGGAGCCGGGCGGCATTTGCGTCTCGGCGGCGGTGCGCGAGCACATCGGAACGCGCAATGCCGCGACATTTGCTGACGCCGGCGCCCAGCAGGGTCAAGAACATTGCCGAGCCGGTCCACGTCTTCCACGTTGCGGCACCGGAATCAGGGCAAGCGACGGACCCACCGGCTGCACTGCCTTTGCCCGACAAACCATCGGTAGCGGTATTGCCATTCACGAATATGAGTACCGACTCTGAGCAGGAGTTCTTCGCCGACGGGATCGCCGAGGACGTGATCACCGCGCTGTCGCGTTACCCCTCCCTGTTCGTGATCGCCCGCAATTCCTCCTTCACGTACAAGGGCCGCGCGGTTGATGTGAAGCAGGTCGGCCGCGAATTGGGCGTGCGTTACGTACTCGAGGGGAGTCTGCGCAAATCCGGCAATCGCGTTCGTGTCACGGCGCAACTGGTCGAGGCCGAAACCGGCAAGCACGTGTGGGCCGAGCGGTACGACCGTGATCTCGCCGATATCTTCGCGGTGCAGGACGAGATCACCGAGGCGGTCGCCGTCGCGGTCGCCCCGGCGATTGCAGATGCCGAGCTGCATCGGGCCTTGCGCAAGCCGCGGAAAGCCTCGACGCCTGGGCTGCCTATCAGCGGGGTATGTGGCATAACTGTAAAACTACGCCGGACGACAATGCTATCGCGCAGAAATTCTTTCAGCAGGCGGTAGATCTCGATCCAAATTTTTCGGGATTTTACGCGGGGCTAGCCATGGCTCAAAATCAAGCGAGTGACGTGCTTGGTATGCGGGGTCTCCTGGAAACACTGAGCTCAGCCGAGGCATTAACCCGCCGGGCGGTGGCGCTCGATGGCGCTGATGCGGAGGCCCGTTCACTCCTCTGTTCCGTACTCTGCCGGCGCGGCGACTATGAAGGCGCTGTGGTCGAAGCCGAGCGGGCGTTGGCAACGGCGCCAAACCTGAGTTCCGCGCACCACTCTCTCGGTTTTACCCTGATCCATTCGGGGCGCCCGAAAGAAGGACTTGCAGCTCTCGAGCGAAGCATCAGGCTCGATCCGCGCTCCCCGCGATTAGCGAATGCTTTTAACCTGGTGGCGATCGCTTTCTATTTTTGTCACGACTATGAGGCTGCGATCGCCGCTGCGAAACGGGCCATCCGCGCGTACCCTGAGTTCCCAAACCCATATCGGTGGCTCGCCGCGGCGCTCGGCCAGGTCGGTCGGATCGAGGAAGCAAAGGAGGCGCTGGAAAAGGCTATCGCGGTCGCGCCAGCGGGTTTCGCAATGTATGTCGGCCAGCGCATGCCCTGGCACCGGCCGGAGGATTACGCGCACATGCTCGAAGGTCTGCGCAAGGCCGGCTGGCAGGGCTAGCGGGCGATGATGATCGCGCGGGGAGCCTCCTGCCACCGGCACTCGACGTGGCCGAAGCCAGCCTTGTGAAGCGCGGCGAGGTGCGGCTCCACGCCTTCGACGAAACGGTCGCAGTCCAAGAAATACCCGCCCGGACGCAAAAGACTGCGGATTGCGCAGTAGCAGGCGTAGATTTTTTCGGAGTCGCGCAGATTGTGGATCGCGATCGCGGAGACTGCGAGGTCGAAGGGGCCGCCGACCTGTTGCGGCCATGAGGGGTCGGTAAGGTCACAAAGGACATAGCGCAGCCGGTCGGAGTGATCCGCAAGGCGGCTGGCGGGCGCGGGCGAGCATCGGTTGGGAATAGTCCTGCAGCGTGATCCGGGCTGCCGAATATGCCTTTAGCACCTCTTCGCTTACCGCGCCGTAGCCCGCGCCGACATCCAGCACCTCCAAGCTGGCGTCGCGCGCAAAAGGCGCAGCCGACAACATCCGCTGCAGCAGCGGCCGTCTTTCCGGGTCCCGCGTCACATCGCGCGTAATCCACTCCGTCACATAATCGGTCGAATGCCAGTCATGCGGGACCAGTGTGAAGGGCTTTGTTTCGCTAGCCATACTCGTCAACCCTTGCTGGACGAACCGGGCGTCCCGACGCCCATCTTACTCCGGTTGGAGCCCGCGCTAGAACTGGAAGAGGCTCGTCAAGTCGCCGATCGCCGGCCGGTTGGTTGGGAGGTAGGGGTCGGCGGGGTCCGGGTCGGGGTTGGGGAGCTGGTCCCGGCTCCGCTGCGACAGCGGACCCAGCCGCCAGTTGGCCTCGATGAATTTCAGGATCGAGGCGTGGTCGGTGTAGGTGTGGTCAATCAGGCCTTTCCGGGCGAAGGGCGAGACGGCGATCAGTGGAATGCGGGTGCCGTCGCCGAAAGCGTCGATGATCTGGATGTAGCCGCTGTCCCAATACCCTCCGCCCTCATCGACCGTCACGAGGATTGCAGTCTTCGCCCATAGCGCCTGATTGGACTGGACTTTGTCGATGAGCTTGCGGAGGAACGTTT